>NZ_JBIUWN010000067.1:0-30858 GCF_044743485.1 Pseudomonas sp. NPDC087614
ACCAGGTTGCGCAGTTTTACCTGGTAATCCCCTTCCTCCGTCCCTGGACGAAACTTGATTTCTTTAACCTGAATCTGCTTCTGGTTTTTCTTGGCCGCGGCAACCTGCTTCTTCTTTTCGAAGATCGATTTGCCGTAGTCCATCAGTTTGCAAACAGGGGGTGCTGCATCGGCGGAAATTTCCACCAAATCCAGCTTGGCCTCTTCAGCCTTAAGAAGCGCGTCTTCAATTGACACAATCCCAAGCTGTTCACCTTCAGCCCCAATTAACCGAACCTCGCGTGCCGAGATATTCTCGTTGATCGGGGCTTTCGGTGCAGCTCGTTTATCTTGTCTCATTTCACGCTTAATAGTAATTACTCCGAATCTGGGCGACCACGCCGGGAACCGCTTGCGCGAGAAACTCAGCGAACTGGGCGACGGGCATCGAGCCCAGGTCAGCACCTTCACGAGTACGCACAGCGACAGTCTGCATCTCGACTTCCTTATCTCCGATAACCAAAAGATAGGGAACCTTGAGCAAAGTATGCTCACGGATTTTAAAGCCGATCTTTTCATTTCTCAAGTCGGACTTGGCACGAAATCCGCTTTCGTTGAGAGTTTTTTCAACTTCAGCAACAAAATCCGCCTGTTTATCAGTGATATTCATGATCACTGCCTGGGTTGGCGCCAGCCAAGCAGGGAACGCACCTTCATAGTGCTCGATCAAAATCCCGACGAAACGCTCGAAAGAACCGAGGATCGCGCGGTGCAACATGACCGGGTGCTTGCGGCTGTTGTCTTCGGAGACGTATTCGGCGCCGAGACGGACAGGCAGGTTGAAATCGAGCTGTAAGGTACCACACTGCCACACGCGACCGAGGCAATCTTTCAGCGAGAACTCGATCTTGGGACCGTAGAACGCACCCTCACCCGGCTGCAGATCGTACGGCAGGCCCGCAGAATCGAGGGCAGCAGCCAGTGCAGCCTCAGCGCGATCCCACAACTCGTCGGAGCCCACGCGTTTTTCCGGACGAGTGGACAGCTTCATCTCGACATCGGTAAAGCCGAAGTCACGATAAACATCCATGGTCAACTTGATGAACGCGGCGGATTCGGCCTGCATCTGCTCTTCAGTGCAGAAGATGTGGGCATCGTCCTGAGTGAACCCACGCACACGCATAATGCCGTGCAATGCGCCCGACGGCTCGTTACGGTGGCAGGCACCGAACTCGGCCAGACGCATCGGCAGTTCACGGTAGCTCTTCAGGCCCTGATTGAACACCTGCACATGGCAGGGGCAATTCATCGGTTTGATGGCGTAGTCGCGACTTTCCGACTGCGTGGTGAACATGTTGTCAGCGTAGTTGGCCCAATGCCCGGATTTCTCCCACAGGCTACGGTCAACCACTTGCGGCGTTTTGATCTCGAGATAGCCGTTATCGCGCTGAACCTTGCGCATGTACTGCTCAAGCACTTGGTACAGAGTCCAGCCATTCGGGTGCCAGAACACCATGCCCGGCGCTTCTTCCTGGGTATGGAACAGGCCCAAGCGCTTGCCGATCTTGCGATGATCGCGTTTTTCAGCTTCTTCGATGCGCTGTATGTAAGCTGCCAGTTGCTTCTTGTCTGCCCAAGCGGTGCCATAAACGCGCTGCAATTGCTCGTTCTTGGCATCGCCGCGCCAGTAGGCACCCGACAGCTTGGTCAGCTTGAAGGATTTCAGGAACCGTGTATTAGGCACGTGCGGACCGCGGCACATGTCAACGTATTCTTCGTGGTAGTACAGGCCCATGGCCTGCTCGTTCGGCATGTCCTCGACCAGACGCAGCTTATAGTCTTCACCACGAGCCTTGAACACTTCGATCACTTCGGCACGCGGAGTGACTTTCTTGATGACGTCGTAATCTTTTTCGATCAGCTGCTGCATGCGCTGTTCGATAGCAGCCATATCGTCCGGAGTAAAAGGACGTTCGAAGGCGATGTCGTAATAAAAACCTTCATCAATGACCGGGCCGATCACCATTTTGGCAGTCGGGTACAACTGCTTGACCGCATGACCAACCAGGTGGGCGCAAGAGTGACGAATGATCTCCAGCCCTTCTTCATCCTTAGGCGTGATGATTTGCAGGGTCGCGTCGCTGCTGATGATATCGCTGGCGTCGACCAGTTGACCATTGACCTTACCGGCCAGAGTCGCCTTGGCAAGACCTGCACCGATGGATGCGGCAACTTCGGCTACGGAAACCGGGTGATCGAATGAACGTTGACTGCCGTCGGGAAGAGTAATAGTTGGCATGGCGCCTCCTCTCCTAGTGGTGACCCCTACCAAAGGTCACGTGGGTTGGGATGAGCCAGTACAAGATCCGATCCAGGCCATTCAATGACGAACGCCTGCCTTACAGCGGCAGGAGCCTTGCGGCCAACCGGAAAACCGAACCAGAGTGACTGGGATTCAAATCAGGATATTCGCACGTTGACCGCTGCCGGGACTGAAGGTCATCCGGAGCCTGAGAACGCTTGAGCCAGGCATGCTAGCACAGATGAGCGGTCACTTATGCCTCAGTTTCATCAGAAGGCATATCGTCTGCTTTTATGCCAGAGTGCTGAACTTGATAGGCCCTTCAGCCCTCAGATAAAAAGACATTGACCCACAAGGAGCATCCTCGCATGCGTCTGAATACCTTATTCGCCGTAGTCGCCCCCATTGTTCTGCTGCTGCCATTGAGCGCTCACGCTGACTGGCCGAAGGGCGAGCGTCAGAAGTACATGACGCAGTGCACGGAGGCGGCCACCCCACAGATCGGCGCCGCAGCGGCCAAATCTCATTGCGCCTGTGGTGCTGATGCAATCAAGTCGTACCCGGCGAGCGACATTCAGGCGCTGATGGACAACAAGGCGACCCCTGAACTGCAGCAGAAAGCGCTGCGCCAAATCGCCAAATGCAAGGCGAATACTCCGGCGAAAAAGTAGGAAAAAAAGCGTCCTGACTCGGCCCAGCGCCCTTGAAAAGGACTGAATTTGCGTCTTTTCAGACGATTTATGCAGGTTTTACAGGTTTTTTTATCGTCTTTACGTTCCGCTAAAAGCCTTATAAAACGGGGCTTTCAGCCGATAAAGGCAGTAAAGAAAACACGACTGATTGGCAAACAGCACGTCCGGGGGGCTACCAAAGCGAACATTTCGACTATGATACCCGGGTGTGCCCAGTTGGCCTGAGCAGCACAGTACTGAAAAATATATGTTTCTTGGAGATACACCATGTCTAATCGCCAAACCGGCACCGTTAAGTGGTTCAACGATGAAAAAGGCTTCGGCTTCATCACTCCTCAAGGTGGCGGTGACGACCTGTTCGTACACTTCAAAGCTATCGAATCCGACGGTTTCAAAAGCCTGAAAGAAGGCCAGACCGTTTCCTTCGTGGCTGAGAAAGGCCAAAAGGGTATGCAAGCTGCACAGGTTCGCCCAGAGTAATTTCTCGGCGCACTAAAAAAACCCCGTCCATGTGACGGGGTTTTTTATGCCTGTAACAAAAGCAGCCTGTAATCAGCCGCAGTTGACGCGAGTGATTACCAGGTTGTTGTCGGTGTTCAGGTTCAAGCGATCGGAGCGGTATTCCAGCGTAATCATGTCATTGGGCTTGAGAAAGCGCGCGTTCTGCGCACCTGCCTTGGCGCGGGCCTGCTCCAGCAGCTCTGGCGAAGCTTTTTTGCCAATGGCGAACTCCGCCGCCGTCGCTTCACATCGGCTGTGACCGGTTTCGGTCGCCACGGACTCCTTTGCCGACTCGCTGGAGGTTGTACTGCAACCGGCCAACAGGGCGACGGCCATAAGTGCACCCAGTGACGCGAACTTCAAAGACATGAAGCCTCCTTGTTTTCAAATAGTTAACTGAGATCGTGCGACCGCCAATCCGGCGTTTGGTTTCATGACAACTGCCATCACCCTGCCCCACGACAGGAAAAACGCCGAGTGTGCCTGAACGGCGCTCAGCCTGCTCACCAATCAATCGTGACTTAATATTTACGAAGTTCAGTAGACGTCGATGTAGTCATACGGCGGATTCGGCCAGTTGTCCTTGAGCGCATTGAAAATCTGCATCACCCACACCTCGTCGCTGGCCGCAATATTCCCCACATAACCTGAGCCCTTGGCCCAGGTTTCAAGTCGAAACAGCAGGTCGTCAATATCCTGCCCGCCAGTTACTCCCGACGAGATGTAGGCGATACCGCCCTTGGTCACGCGCAATTGCGTGTGTTCATCATCGCTGGCCGATGCCAGCAAATGGCGTACAGCGTCGAGCGTGAGGCCATCAGGAGTATTCAAATCGATCTGCACAACACGATCCTTGGATAAGCCGGAAAAGACCAAGTGTCGCATAGCGCTGCGCTCATGCCTAAGTCGCAGTGCCAAACGCCCGACAAAATGGTTAACTCGACGCACAGACCTCCCGACTTTTCGAGCCTGATCATGACCAGTGTAAGCATCGACGCCGACATCAAAGCCAAATGGGCAGACGGACATAGCTCTTACAGTCCGGGAACCACCGAAGAGTTGGCGCTTATTGGTATCGATCTATTGATCAAGGAACTGGGAACGGAAGCCGCCCAGCTATTCATCGAGCAGATTTTCGAGCGCTCCCGAACCGAACAGATCAAGCATGAACACGCCGAGAGGGAATAGAAACCCGCAGGCTGGCGCCTGCGGGCCGATCATTTACTTCAGACGCTTCAGGCGCTCGGTCAGCAGATCGAAGAAACCCTGGGCATCGCCATTTTCAACCCAGAATGCGTTCTTCGGTGCCTTGAGGCCGTCATACCAGTCGACAATGGTCTGACCGAAGGTCGGCCCTTCACGGCTATCGACCACAACATTCACCGAACGACCGGTGAACAGTTCCGGCTTGAGCAGATAAGCCACGACAGTGGCGTCATGCACCGGGCCGCCCGGAATGCCGTAGTGTTCCATATCCCCTTTGATGTACTCGTTGAGGATGTCACCGACAATTTTGCTCGCATTATTGTTGAGCGCAGCAATCTGCTTCAGACGCGCATCACTGGTGAGAATCTTGTGGGTAACGTCCAGTGGCAGATAGGTCAGCTTGACGCCACTTTTGAGCACGACGTCAGCCGCTTGCGGATCCGCAAACAGATTGAACTCAGCCACAGGGGTGATGTTGCCACCATTGAAGTGCGCACCGCCCATCACCACCACTTCCTTGATGCCCTGAACAATGTCGGGCTCTTGGATCAGCGCCAGCGCCAGGTTGGTCTGCGGGCCGAGCATGGCGATAGTGATGCTGTGTGGCTTGGCTTTTTTCAGGGTGTCGATCAGGTAGTTGACCGCGTTACCTTCTGCAAGACCTTTTTTCGGTTCGTGCACGCTGACACCCGACAGGCCTTCCTTGCCATGGATGTTCTCGGCGTAGATCGGTGTGCGCATCAGTGGCTTCGGCGCACCGGCATAAACCGGCACTTCCTCGCGCCCTGCCCACTCGCGAGCCAGACGCGCGTTACGCGACGTTTTGTCGAGTCGCACGTTGCCAGCCACGGTGGTCAACGCACGAATATTCAGTTCGTCCGGCGAAGCCAGAGCGAACAGCAACGCGACCACGTCGTCAGCGCCCGGATCAGTGTCGATGATCAGGTCGATTTTTTCCGCCGCCTGAGCGCCGGTTGCGGTTATCACGGACAAAAGCAGCAGGCTCCGGATGAAGTGATGCAGTTTTTTAGCATAACGTTGCATGGCGCATTCCTTGTGCTTGTGAAAACGAAAATTAGAACGTTACTCCGGCGACCAGCACGATGTTGCAGTACGGCTGACATTCTCCCGTACGAACAATCGCCCGAGCCTGTCGGCTGAGTACTTTGAATTGCTCGTGACTGAGCAGATCGCGACGCCCCAGCGCGCCTTCTTCATTCAGCTCGTCCAGTGTGGTCAGCGCAGTCGGCTGCTTGTCGAAGATTTCTTTGGCCAGCGCATGGCTTTCCACCTGCATCTCACTGAGCACGACCTTCAAGGTGCTGACGAAATCCGGAACGCCGTGGGTCAGCGCCAGATCAATCAGTTCAACACCCGGCGGCACCGGCAGCCCGGCATCACCAATCACGACCATGTCGCCATGGCCCAGAGATGCGATCAGTCGTGACAGCGCGACGTTGAGTAGAGGAGTCTTTTTCATGAGGGTTTGAAGGCCTGTACGTCGGACATTGTTGGAATGGATGGCTGGGCGCCGGCCCGAGTGACCGACAATGCCGCAGCAATTTGCCCGTATCGAATCGCTTCGGCCTCGGACTTGCCATCAGCCAACGCAGCGGCAAAACCACCGACGAAGGTGTCACCCGCCGCCGTGGTGTCGACAGCTTTCACTTTCGGCGCAGGGAAATGCTCGAAACCTTTACCGTTAGCGAATAAAGACCCCTCGGCACCCAGGGTGATGATGACTTTGCCAGCCCCCATTGCGATCAAGTGACTTGCCGCATGTTCGGCGGTTTCCAGCGAGTCAACCGGCAAGCCAGTCAACGCGGCAGCTTCACTCTCATTGGGAATCAGGTAATCGATCGCCCCAAACCAGTCTGCCGGCAAAGGACGACTGGCCGGCGCTGGATTGAGGATAACGGTCTTGCCCAGCGCTCGCGCACGCTTGAGCGCATGCCCCACCGTCGCATCCGGGATCTCGAGCTGGCAGATGACAACATCAGCCGCTTGCACTACAGCATCGAACCGATCGATCACCGCTGGCGTCATTGCGCCGTTGGCTCCGGCAACGATCACAATGGCGTTCTGACTGTTGTCATCGACCACGATCAACGCCACGCCACTGGAGTCCTCGACAACGCTCACCGCCTGGCAATCAATCTGTTCGGCCAGCAAGGCGCCACGCAATTGCACGCCATAGTCGTCGCTACCGACACAGCCAACCATCGCCACTTGCGCCCCCAATCGCGCCGCAGCCACAGCCTGATTGGCGCCCTTGCCACCGGACACGGTCTTGAAGGAATGCCCGATCAGCGTTTCACCGCCACGGGGCAGCCGAGGCGCCCGGGTCACCAGATCCATGTTCAGGCTGCCTATTACCACTACATTTGCTGGCATACATCACTACTCGTCAATTCGGTTTCAGCGGTATTCGGTGAACACGCCGGACAACGGCGCGGTCGACTCGCGCAAAACAATACTCGGGGTCACGATCCGCTGATCAGTGCCCAGATTCGGGGTGGCAATCCTTCGCAGCAACACCTCAGCCGCCATTTCGCCCAACTGCAGAATCGACTGGCCGACGGTGGTCAGCGCCGGGTACACGTAACGGCTCATCTGAATATCGTCAAAGCCAATCACCGACAACTCGGTCGGCACCCGCACGTTGCGCTCTGCCGCCGCGCGCAAAACACCGATACCGATCATGTCGTTACCGGCAAAAATGGCGCTCGGCGGATTGCGCTCAAGGAGGATCGCCGCAGCGTTGTAGCCGCCGGTGCTGGTGAAGTCACTTTCCAGCATGCGCTCCTCTTGCACCTCGATACCGGCCTCTGTCAACGCCCTGCAATATCCGGCACGACGCATCTGCGCCACGCTGGTGCTCGCCGGGCCGCCGATGGTCGCGATGTCACGATGACCCAATTCCAGCAAATGACGGGTAGCGAGGTAAGCGCCGTATTCATGATCGATACGCACCAGATCAGCATTCACGCCATCCAGACCACGGTCGACGATGACCATTGGTGTTTTCACACCCGCCAGCCCCTGCGCCAAACCACTGTCACCGCCAGCCGAGGCAACGATCAAACCGTCAATGCGCTTTTCCAGCAGCACACGCAAATAACTGCGTTGTTTTTCCGGATTGTCATCAGAGTTGCAGAGGATGACGCAGTAGCCATTACGCTCGCAGTAATCTTCTATGCCCCGTGCCAGTTCAGCAAAGTACGGGTTGAGGCTGTTGGGCACCAGCAAGCCAATGGTTGCAGTTGTCTTGGCCTTCAATGAGCGCGCCACTGCGCTGGGTACGTAGTCAAGGCTCTTGATTGCAGCCTCGACCTTGACCCGAACCTCCTGACTGACCGGCCGGGTGTTATTCACCACATGCGACACGGTGGTGTAGGAAATCCCTGCAAGGGCAGCCACATCCTTGATCGTTGCCATGTCTCAGCCCCGTCGACTAGCGCGTTGACTGCGATAAGTATCGAGTACGACCGCGATGACGATTACCGCACCGGTAATGATGCGCTTGGTTGGCTCGGTTGCACCGATCTGCGCCAGCCCCGCCGCAAGCACGGAGATGATCAATACACCGAAAAAAGTGCTGATCACCGAACCACGCCCACCCATCAGACTGGTTCCGCCGATCACCACGGCAGCGATCACTTGCAGTTCAAGACCGGAGCCGGCATTCGGATCAGCCGCCTCCAGGCGAGAAATCTGGAACAGCGCGGCGACACCGGCCAGCAGCCCCATGAGACTGAACACCAGGATCTTGTAAGGTTTCGGATTGATACCCGCCAGCCGCACAGCCTCTTCGTTGGTGCCGATGCCGATCAGATAGCGACCGAATACGGTGCGGGTCAAAACGGCCTGCGCAATGAAAATCACCAGCAAGGCGATGATGAATGACGGCGAGATGCCGAAAGCGATCGGATTCGACAACCAGGAAAAAGCGTCACCAATATAGGCGGTGCGTGACCCGGTCATCTGATAGGCCAGCCCTCGAGCCATTTCCAGCACGCCAAGGGAAACAATGAACGACGGAATCCGCCACGCTACGGTAATCGAACCCGTGATCGTGCCCGCCAGCGCCGATACCGCCATGCCGAGCAACGCCGCTGGCAAGACGCCCCAGCCCCAGCCAAGAATGGCGACGCTGACCGTCGATGCCGCCAGCGCCAGCACCGAACCGACCGAGAGGTCGATGCCACCGATGATCAACACAAAGGTCATGCCGACCGCCAGAACCATCAGATCGGGGATCTGGTTGGCCAGCGTACTGAACGTGTTATAGGACAGAAAGTGGCTGCTCAAGACCGAGAACAGCGCGACCATTGCCAGCAAAGCACCGGCCAGCCCCAGATAAGTGCCCAACCCATAAAAGTTGCCACTACGTTTGCCGGCAGAAGATGCTGTTTTCATGGGAGTTCCCTAGGCGCGGCTTCGTTGAGCCGCGCATCACGTTTTTGGTAGCCGGCGAACGCGGCGGCAAGCAAATCATCCTGGGTCCAACTGTCGCGCTCGAAGGTCTCGATCAGACGCCCCGCCGACAGTACGCCGATCCGATCGCAGATCAGCATCAGCTCACGCAGGTCACTGGACACCACCACCAGTGCCTTGCCCTGGCGAGTCAACTCACCGAGCAAGGCATAGATGTCGAACTTGGCGCCGACGTCGATACCCCGGGTTGGCTCATCGAACAGCAGCACCGAACAGTCACGTTCCAGCCAGCGACCGATCACAACCTTTTGCTGGTTACCACCGGACAGCTCTGACACAAGCTGTGTCGGGCTCGAACTGCGAATACGCATGGCATCGATCTGGCGCTGCGCCAAAGAGATTTCGGCGCCATTGTTGACGAAACCACCACTGGAAATTTCCGGCATGTTGCCCAAGGCGATGTTGGCGCTGATCGACTGACTAAGCAGCAAACCCTCGCCCTTGCGGTCTTCGGTGATCAGCGCGATACCATGATGCACAGCATCGACAGGCGAACGCACACTCACCACTTGCGCCGGCGAACCGAGTGCAATCGTGCCGCTGTCGGCGACATCCGCCCCGAAAATCAAGCGCAGCAATTCTGTGCGCCCGGCTCCGATCAGCCCGGAAATCCCGAAGATCTCCCCGGCGCGCACTTGGAACGAAACGTCCTGCACCTTATCGGATCGAGTCAACCCCTTGACCGTCAACGCCGGAGCGCCAATATTGCGCGGCCCCATGTCGATGTGCTCGCCAAGTTCACGACCGACCATCAATGTGACCAGTTGCTCGCTGTTGTAGTTGGCTATCGGCTCGACGCAGACCAGATTGCCGTCACGCAGCACGGCAATGCGCTGTGCCACTCGGGCCAGCTCTTCGAGGCGATGCGAGATGTAGATGATAGAGACGCCACGCGCCTGCAAACGGGTGATTTGCTCGAAGAGCATTTCGACTTCCCGCGCGGTGAGCATCGCGGTCGGTTCGTCGAGAATCAGCACATGGCAATCGCCAATCAGGTTGCGGGCGATTTCAACCATCTGCTGATGGCCGATGCCCAGTTCACCGACCAGTGTGTCCGGATCAATCGCATCAAGACCGACCTGGGCCATGGCCTCTATAGCCGCTTTACGCAGCTGCTTGCGACTGATCCAGCCACCGTTGCTCGGCAGATTGTCGAGAAACAGGTTCTCCGCCACTGACAGTGTCGGCAACAAATTGAGCTCTTGCATGACCATACGCACGCCGAGCTCTTCAGCCTGGGTGCGACTGCCCGGACGATAGTCCTTGCCCTGGAATTGCATCTGGCCGGTGGTCGGCGTGACCAGTCCGCCAATAATCTTCGACAAGGTGCTTTTGCCGGCGCCATTCTCGCCGGTCAGCGCCAGTACTTCACCGCGCATCAGCGTCAATTCGATGCCTGTGAGCACCGGTTGCGCATAGGTCTTACCGATACCGCTGACCGAGAGGACAGCGTTCGGGGCGGAAACTGACATAAAAACTCTCCATGCGCTCGCCCGGACGGACGAGCGCCATTGTGTCGTCAGAGGATTTACCGGGTGACCAGTTCGACCGGCGTTTCAATCACGCCATTGGCACCGCTGTCGACTTTCTCGCCCTTGATGATTTTCAGCGCAGTCTCGATCCCAAATACAGCTTGCTTGGCAGCGAACTGATCGGCAGTCGCCAGAATGCGACCATCCTTGAGCATGGGCTTGATGGCGTTGATATTGTCGTAACCAACCACCTGCACCTGACCCGCTTTGCCGGCCGCACGCACGGCGGAAACAGCACCGACGGCCATGCTGTCGTTGCCTGCCAGCAACGCTTTGACATCCGGGTATTCGCTGAGAATCGAAGCGGCAACCTTGTTGCCCTTATCGATCTCCCAATCACCGGACTGCAGGGAAACCACCTTGATCTGCGCCGCGTCCATCGCATCCTTGAAGCCAGCGGTACGCTGCTGGGCGTTGGTCGTGGTGGACACGCCTTCAATGATGCCGACTTCGTCACCCGCCTTGAGCTGCTTGGCCAGATACTCACCGACCAGACGCGCGCCTTTACGGTTATCCGGACCTACGAAGGGAACGCTGATGTTTTTGCTTTTGACGATTTGCGGATCGAGTTGGTTGTCGATGTTGATCACGGTTATACCGGCATCGACGGCTTTCTTGATCACCGGCACCATGGCCTTGGAGTCGGAAGGTGCGATGACCAGCGCATTGACCTTTGCAAGGATCATTTGCTCGACGATACGCGTCTGGCCCGCAGTATCGGTTTCGTCCTTGATGCCGTTGGAGATCAGGTCGAAATCGGCGGAGTGTTCTTTCTGGTAGGCCTTGGCGCCGTCTTCCATGGTCAGGAAGAATTCGTTGGCCAGAGATTTCATGACCAGCGCGACTTTGGGTTTTTCAGGGGATTCGGCGAACGCCGAAGAGACAGGCAGTGCAGCGGCTGTGGCAGCCAGCATAGCGACAGCAAGAAGACGTCCAGCGAATGGCAGCTTCATGGGTTCACTCCGATCTTATGATTATTGTGAGCAACGCTTGCGCTGGCGTAAGCTACATCGCCCCACCGACTGATAGCGCATCGGGGCAGCCGCGCAAACGTTTGCGTAGATCGAACTATGCGAATCCCGCCGACATTTGTCAACAATCAGAAATCGTCATTTATTGCAGGGCAAATCCTGGAAGCGGCCCTTCCAAGCTTATGCCGTGGTATTGACCAAATTGCCGCCGCCGGAGTTCTTGGTCATTTCCTTGACCAGTTCACCCGCGACCTCTGCCAATGCGCCACTGGTTTGAGCGATCTGCCCCTGAATGGACATGACTGCCTGCGACTTGGCTTCGGGCGTCGCATACCTCGCAGCTTGTGCGGCAGCCAATTGCTGTTGTTGCTCCTGGAGCTGCTTCTGCAGTTCCTGCATCCGCTTCAACAACATCTTGACGCTGATGCTCAGGTTATCGCCGCTTTCAGCCTCGCTGCTTTTTTGCAAGGCACCACCGGTCCTGACCTGATTGCCATCACCTTCATCTTTTTTGCCCATCGCCTCGGCAGTAGCACCCTCTGACGCCTCGCTCAATGAATTGATCGTCGCTGCAGTTTTACCGCCGATGGTGACAGCAGCTGGATTTGAAAAGCCGACCGTGAGTGACATGTGAACTCCCTCGAATTTAGTGCTCTTGAGGACGCATCGGCCTACGTCGCGGTTTCTTTAGCACAAAATCAGAAACTGACAACCCGATCCATACGACAGAAGCAGTAGTACTTTTCGGGAAGCCGAACGCGAAAATGTCTTTTGTTCGGAAACCCGGCTACAGGGTTCGCCATACTCCGTATTCTTTAGAAAAATATTGATGAAAATCAAAAGGTTAAACAGATCTCTAGCGTAAAGGTACGTCTGGTATAGATCCTGCTCCCTTCACCACACCCCGGGCATCCAGATCGGCCTGGGGCGCATCTAGATGAACCTGCATCAGCACCGTCTCACTACTAGAGAGAAAAATAATGAAATCTGCTTTCAACACTTTGGTTCCGGGCGCTTTGGCCCTCCTCCTGCTATTGCCGACCGCCCTCCAGGCAAAAGAAGTCGAAACCCAGACCAAACTTGCCAATGTCGTGGTTCTCGCCACAGGCGGCACCATCGCCGGCGCTGGCGCCAGTGCCGCCAATAGCGCGACGTATCAGGCCGCAAAAGTGGGCGTCGAGCAATTGATTGCTGGCATCCCTGAGTTGAACAAGCTCGCCAATGTGCGCGGCGAACAAGTCATGCAGATTGCCTCGGAAAGCATCACCAACGACAACCTGCTGCAACTGGGCCGTCGCGTCTCAGAACTGGCCGACAGCAAGGATGTCGACGGCATCGTCATCACCCACGGTACCGACACCCTGGAAGAGACCGCTTACTTCCTGAACCTGGTCGAGAAGACCGACAAGCCGATCATCGTCGTAGGTTCCATGCGTCCGGGCACAGCAATGTCAGCGGACGGGATGCTCAACCTGTACAACGCCGTAGCTGTGGCCAGCAGCAAAGAAGCGCGTGGCAAAGGTGTACTGGTGACCATGAACGATGAAATCCAGTCTGGTCGCGACGTCAGCAAAATGATCAACATCAAGACCGAAGCGTTCAAAAGTGCCTGGGGCCCATTGGGCATGGTGGTCGAAGGCAAATCCTACTGGTTCCGTTTACCCGCCAAGCGCCACACCGTGGATTCGGAATTCGACATCAAGAACATCAAGAGCCTTCCCGACGTAGAAATCGCCTATTCCTACGGCAACGTGAGTGATACCGCCTACAAGGCACTCGCCCAGTCTGGCGCAAAGGCCATCATCCATGCCGGCACTGGCAACGGATCCGTGTCGTCACGCGTAGTACCGACGCTTCAGGCGCTACGCAAGGAGGGCGTGCAAATCATCCGCTCGTCTCACGTCAACGCCGGCGGCTTCGTGCTGCGTAACGCTGAACAGCCTGACGACAAGTACGACTGGGTTGTCGCTCACGACCTGAATCCACAAAAAGCCCGCATCCTGGCGATGGTCGCACTGACCAAAACCAACGACAGCAAAGAACTGCAACGGATGTTCTGGGAATACTGACCGTCCTTCGCCCGATCGACTCTCCGTCGGGCACTCTTCGTACCACTCGCCTGATTGGCGAGCGGTACGTCGCCTACAGCTCCTCTGTAATTTCCCTACAAAAAATTCGACACGACTCACACCAAAATCGGAAAACCGCTGTCAGAGGATTTTCTTGAATTTTAAGCAGTTGCGAAAATGCCCACAGTTAAATTCTGTATGCACGTACAGCTTAATAAGGATAACCTCGTGGCCACCTCTCTTGACGCTCCTGACACTTACGAACGAATGGGCGTGCGCGTTCAGAAAATCATCAATTCTCCCACCGCACAAAAAGCCAAGGCCGCATTGATCTTCCGCTTGCCGGACGAACCGACGGATCAGTGGGAGCGCCTGCTCGAGGAAATCGACGAGAACGATAACGTTACCCTCGCCTATCGCGATGATGGCGGCGTGCAGATTTTTTGGGTTGTGCCGAAGGAAGATTGATTCAATGATTGTCCGCTGTTTTGCTTTGCTGTTGCTGTTCATCGCCACGGGGGCCCAGGCTGGCGCACCTCGTACGTTCAATGAAGCCAAAAAGGTCGCCTGGAAACTTTATGCACCGCAGTCCACGGAGTTTTATTGCGGCTGCAAATACACCGGCAACAAGGTCGATTTGAAAGCTTGCGGTTATGTACCACGCAAAAATGCCAAGCGCGCTTCGCGCATCGAGTGGGAGCACATTGTGCCGGCGTGGCAGTTCGGACATCAGCGCCAATGCTGGCAGAAAGGTGGACGCAAAAACTGCACACGCTACGACCCCAGCTACCAGAAGGCCGAAGCGGATCTTCATAACCTGGTACCGAGCATCGGCGAGGTCAACGGCGACCGCAGTAACTTCAGCTACGGATGGCTGCCGACGCAATCCGGCCAATACGGCTCATGCCTGACCCAGGTCGACTTCAAGGCCAAGAAGGTCATGCCCCGCCCTTCAATTCGCGGCATGATCGCACGCACCTATTTCTACATGAGCAAGCAGTACGGCTTGCGCCTCTCTAAACAGGATCGCCAACTGTATGAGGCATGGGACAAGACCTACCCGGTCCAGGACTGGGAGCGCCAGCGCAATCAGAGCGTGGCGTGCGTGATGGGGCGTGGCAATGAATTTGTCGGCCCCGTAAACATGAAAGCCTGCGGCTGACATGCAACGTAAAAAGGCCTCGAACGTTATATTCGAGGCCTTTTTATTGATGGTTAACTGGCAGTATTGCTGTATCGCCAAGAGCCCATCAAATTAACTCATCACCACTGAAGAGCCCGAGGCAACTCAGCCGCAAAACCCGTCAGTGCAGGCACCGACGATTTCCCCAAGGTTGTCCTCTTACATGTCGACATCAGCCAGCTCGATCGCCCGCCAAGCAGCTCCGTCGAATGAATCGCTTAAGGCGTCAGAGGATGCTCAACCAACACTGACTCAACATTCTGCTTTTTGGCCTTCACCAAGGCAGCATCCACCAGCACCTTTCGCGCCTCTGCCTCGGCCTGGGAGTTGAAAGGGCCAATCAGAATTCGCGTTTTGCCGCTACCGTCCTTGATGACCGTCGGAACGAACGCGTGCTCGATCAACCAGCCGCTCAAATCGCTGACGGCCTGAGGCGTTTCACCGCGCACCTCAAGATCCCACTGCGGGGCAGAGGACACCGCAGGCGCTGTTGCGACTGCCACTTTGGGCTTCTGTGCGTCCACACTTTTGCCTTCACCACATCCAGCCAATGCCAGTGCCGCGACCATCCAGACCCATTTGCGCACAACGCTTTCCTCGAAAATCTCAAAGCGGTGATCTTAACATTCATAAATACTTCGCGAGCCCCGCAAAATGGGCACAAAACAACGAGATTGATGATTGCAGCCTCTGTATAGTTACGCCCTGGGAATTAATGCCACATCTGCGCGTCAGAAAGATGCACCCAAACCGTGAGACTTCGCACTAATCTATACGTACCACCGACCTCTGCACTGTCTGAATCAGGTGCCCTACAAAGCAATCAAGGAGAAGACCATGCTGATACTCACCCGCAAAGTCGGTGAAAGCATAAACATTGGTGATGACATTACGATCACCATCCTCGGCGTTAGCGGCCAACAGGTCCGCATCGGCATCAACGCCCCGAAAAACGTTGCGGTGCACCGTGAAGAAATTTACCAGCGCATCCAGGCTGGCCTGACCGCCCCGGACAAGCCACAAACGCCCTGAGCCGCTTTCGCAGTCAGTAGCCAGTTCGTTTGCCCCGTGTAATGACTGGCTAAAGATTCACGCGCCGTACTGCTATCCGCTCCCCACTCGCTGGGCACGGCGCCTGACACATAACTCCTCACTCCAGCCCCTTGCCGCCCCTATCCTCTGTTGCCGAGCGATACTACCTGCCATTCCCAAGGCTGGCTGTCGGACATTTCCGATAGAGCGCAGAGAATTCGCCCGCCTAATCCAACGTCACGCCACGCGCCATACCTGCGGCCGCCACCACCATCAGCACCAACAACAACGCCTCGACATGACTGATTCGTGCGTACAGCTTTGCACGGCCAGTATCGAGCGCCGCACCTCGCACTAACGAGACCCGCCACTTGACCAACGTGATCATCGGCGAGAGCTCTATCAGCAAAATCAGCACAAACAGTGTCATTTTCAAATGGAAGAGCGGCTGATGCAGGTAGTAGTCAGTGCCCTTTTCATAGCCACCAAAGGCGCGCATCCCACCCGTCACCAGCAGAACCAAAGCAGAAATACCCCATAGATTGTCGGCGAGCAAAACGCGCCCGGCATCCCCTGAGCCTGCAACCAAGCGGCTAAACGCCGCTCCACGAGTCAGAACCGCCCAAAAACCCAACGCAAAAGCCAGTAAGTGAACAGCCGCTAGAAACCATTGAACCAGCATCGCCAGACTCCTTCTGTAAAGAGATGGAAATCGCCAGTCAGTAGTAGTCGAAAAATAAAGGACATGCTCGCGCAACATCGCCGGTCATGTATCGAGCGATTGAAACAAGGAGAGAGAACCCGAAAAAGCCAAATTACAGGCAAAAAAAATCCCAAGCAGCTGATGGAAGCTCGGGATTTAAAAATGCATAAACCGTGGTGGTGAACGCGGGACAAATGTTACTGAAACTCCCACCCTGCTACAAGGTATTTTTCATAACCGGTTGGTTAAATAAAATCGTAAGCTATTAAATATCCACACATTTTAAAAGACTGCTGGCGACAAAAGGCGATCCACTCAGCCAATCTCAAACTCGACATCACAACAATCAGCCTGACCGGACACCCCTTCAGCACACTCCCCATGTGCGCCCGAGAAGGATTAAAGCCCCCCCTCTGGATGCGCCGAATTGGCGACTCAAGGCTGGGCCTTGCAAACCCCAGACAACAAAAAAGGGCCCACCTTTCGGTGAGCCCTTCTAGACCGCCCAGCAGAGCGGATTTTGTTTGGTAGGCGCGATTGGACTCGAACCAACGACCCCCACCATGTCAAGGTGGTGCTCTAACCAACTGAGCTACGTGCCTGCTGTGAGGCGGCATTCTACGGAATTCCGAAGGGGTGTCAACACCTTTTTTTCACCTAACCCTATGAATATGCAAAATATTTAATTTGCGGCCAATGAAGAAGATTTTCCGGTGGCTGGCGGAGGTTTTTCAACTCCGGTAGGATCGACGCACTCGTAAAATATATTAAACAGAGGCGACAGAATGGCGAACACCCTTTACCCAGAGTCTTATTACGCTGCGTCGGCCAATGCCGTACCGCCACGTCCAGCCTTGCAGGATGATGTGGAGACGGATGTCTGTGTAATCGGTGCCGGGTATACCGGGCTGTCCTCGGCCCTGTTCCTTCTGGAGAACGGTTTTCGCGTGACAGTGCTGGAGGCCGCCAAAGTCGGCTTCGGCGCTTCAGGACGCAATGGCGGGCAAATCGTTAACAGCTATAGCCGCGACATTGATGTGATCGAGCGTACTGTTGGCCCGAAACAGGCGCAGTTGCTCGGCGAGATGGCCTTCGAAGGCGGCCGGATCATTCGCGAGCGCGTGGCCAGGTACAACATCCAGTGCGACCTGAAGGACGGCGGCGTATTCGCCGCCCTTACGGCCAAGCAGATGGGTCATCTTGAATCGCAGAAGCGTCTATGGGAGCGCTTCGGGCACTCACAACTCGAACTACTCGATCAACGCCGCATCCACGAAGTCGTCGCGTGTGATCAGTACATTGGCGGCATGCTCGACATGAGCGGCGGCCACATTCATCCGTTGAACCTTGCGCTGGGCGAAGCGGCTGCCGTGGAGTCCCTTGGCGGCGTCATCTATGAACAGTCGCCAGCCGTGCGCATCGAACGCGGCGCCAATCCGGTCGTGCACACGCCGCAAGGCAAGGTCAGGGCCAAATTCATCATCGTTGCCGGCAATGCCTACCTCGGCAATCTGGTGCCGGAACTGGCAGCCAAATCGATGCCGTGCGGCACGCAAGTGATCACCACAGAACCGCTGGGTGAAGAACTGGCGAAAGCGCTATTGCCGCAGGACTACTGCGTCGAAGACTGTAACTACCTGCTCGATTACTACCGCCTGACTGGCGACAAACGCCTGATTTTCGGCGGCGGCGTGGTGTACGGCGCGCGGGATCCGTCGAACATCGAAGCAATCATCCGCCCGAAAATGCTCAAGGCTTTCCCGCAACTCAAGGACGTGAGGATCGACTACGCCTGGACCGGCAACTTTCTGCTGACGCTGTCGCGTTTGCCGCAAGTTGGACGTCTGGGCGACAACATCTATTACTCGCAAGGTTGCAGCGGCCATGGCGTGACCTACACACATCTGGCAGGCAAGGTATTGGCAGAGGCACTGCGTGGTCAGGCTGAGCGTTTTGATGCGTTTGCCGACTTGCCGCACTACCCGTTCCCGGGTGGGCAAATGCTGCGTACGCCGTTTGCTGCGCTGGGTGCCTGGTATTACGGCTTGCGTGACAAATTCGGAATGTAAAAAAAGGGCCGCTGAACAGCGGCCCTTTTTATTGAACGCAAGGCGTTTAGAGGTGATCCCGAGCAATCCCGCTACGGATCCGCAAGATATCCGCCAACACCGCCAAGGCGATTTCCGCAGGTGTCTTGCTGCCCAGGTTCAGGCCGATCGGCGCGTGAATCCGCGCCAACTCGCCCTCCCCCAATCCGCCAATCCTGCGAAGGCGCTCAAAGCGTTTCTGCGACGTCTGCTGTGAACCCATCACGCCAATGTAAAAGGCCTCGGTGCGCACCGCTTCCATCATTGCCAGATCATCGATACGCGGATCATGCGTCAGCGCCACCACCGCCGTGTCGCGATGACAGCCACCGTCGGCAATGAACACCGACGGCAATTGCCGACGAATCTCTACGCCACTGAGTACCACGCCTTCGAGCACCTCATCACGCGGATCGCAGAGAATCACTTCGAAACCCAAGCCAACCGCAAACTCGGCACACGCTTGCGCCACGCTGGAATACCCGGCAAGCAAAAGACGCTGAGCCGCACCAACGCGGATTCGTACCCGATCGATCTCACGCTCGATCCGCGCACCCTGTTCGCGATCTGCAAAAAGGCTGCGCGCACCACTGGCCAGATCGACTTCACGAATCAGCCGACGCTGACCAAGCAGCGCCGATTCCAGTTCACGCAGATGCGCCTGCACGTCACAGCCAGCGTCAAATTTCTCTACCAGCACATCGAGAATACCGCCACAGGGCAGACTGACCCGCGAACGCGGATCGTCGCCTTCGCCGTAACGCACGACGTTGACCGCATCGAAAAACGCACCCTCGGCGAGGCGCTCGAGAAAATCCTCCTCGACACAGCCGCCGGACAGCGACCCGATCCACTGCCCGCCGTCATTCACTGCCAGCAGCGAACCCGGCGCACGCGGCGCCGAGCCGTAGGTGGTCAACACGGTGCAGAGCCAGATGCACTGCCCCGCTACCGACCACTCCAATGCACGCCGCACCACTTGCAGATCGAGATGCTGCATGTCAGTGCGCCTTGTGCTCGATGGGCGGCGCGTCAGCTTGCAGCTTCTGAACTTCGCTTACCGCCAACTCTCCGGACTGGCCGCCCCACCCTTGACGCAGGTAGTTGAGCAGATCGGTCAGTTGCTCAGGACTGAGCTTGTCGGCAAAACCCGGCATCGGTTGCATGTGTTCGAACCCGGAGAATTTCTGCTCGCCGATACCGTCCTCGATGACCCGCAACAGATTGCGTGGATCTTCCAGACGCAGCGTGGTGTTGCCGCGCATGGCAACAGCGATGTGCGGCTTGCCTTCACCACCCGCCGCGTGACAACCGGCGCAGACATTCAAATATTCCTGACGGCCCCGTTGGGCACTCGCGCCGAGCTTGTCGACCGGCACGGCGACGAGCTCTTTGGCTGCCGGCGGTTGATCGCCGAGCAGGAAGGTCGCCATGGCTGCCAGATCGGTATCGTTCAAGCCCTGAGTGCTGTTGTGGAACACCGGGAACATCTCGTTGAACATCGTGCCCTGCGCGCTCATGCCATGCTTGAGGAATGTGCTCAGGTCCTGATGATTCCAGCCGCGAGCGGCCAGATCAGTGGCCAGCAGGCTCGGCGCCAGATAGCCATTGAGGATGCCACCGGTGAGACGCTTGTCCATTTGCATTGCGCCCGACAGCCCGCGTGGCGTATGGCACTCGCCGCAGTGGCCGAGGACGTCGACCATGTACTGGCCACGCTTCCAGGCGTCGCTTTTGCCGTCGGCAGATTCCAGCTTCACGTCTTTGCCGTACATCATGTTCCAGCCCATCAGGCCCAGACGCACGTTGAACGGAAAGCTCAGGCTGGTGACCGGCGCTGCCCGCTCGATCGGCTCAACGGTTTTGAGGTACGCATGAATCGCATCCGAATCTTCGCGCGGCATCAGGTGATACGAGGTGTACGGCATCGCCGGATACAGGTTTGCGCCGTCACGACGCTTGCCCTCGGTCAACGCAGCGTAGAACTCGTCATCACTGTACAAACCGATGCCATGCTCTTTGCTCGGGGTGATGTTGGTGCCGTAGATCGTGCCGAACGGCGAGACGATTGGCAGCCCGCCGGCAAATGGCGCGCCACCCGGTGCAGTGTGGCAAGCCATGCAGTCGGCGGCGCGGGCGAGGTATTGGCCGCGCTTGACCTGATCATCGGCGTGGACAAACAACACTGGCGCAGCCAGCCCGACCGCCAGGGTCAGGCGGGTCAGTAATAGCTTCATGCTTAACCCTCCTTGACCAGGCCGAGATCGGTCAGCACGTTGCGGGTCGCGTTGTAATAACGCACGTACCCGGTGCAACGGCATATGTGATGACCGAGGCTGTCCTCGATGACTTGTTCGAGTTTGCTTTGGACGATTGGCTGGCGTTGCAGCTTTTCCACCAACACGGTCGCGGCGTTGACGAAGCCCGGCGCACAGTAGCTGCACTGGAAGGCGAACTCATCAACAAAGCGCTGCTGGATCGGATTCAGCTCGGTGACCTGCCCGCTCTCGTCACGCTTGGCGTGCGATTCGATGGTGCGGACTTTCTTGCCTTCGAAGTAATGCGCGCCGGTAATGCAGGTGCGCACTTCTTCGCTGGTGCCGTCCGGGTTATCGACGATCACCACGCAAGCGTGGCAAATACCCTGGCCGCAGCCCAGACGCGAGCCAGTCAGGTTTTTGTATTCGTGCAGGTAGTCGATCATCGGCAGGTCATCAGGGATGTCCACCGGGCCGACGGATTGACCATTGAGGGTCAGTTGAAGCGGACGGTTAGCCATTGAGGGCCTCCTTGATGCGCGCAGCAGTGATAGGCAGATCGCGAACACGTTTACCGATGGCGTGCGCCACGGCATTACCAATGGCGCCGACCACCGGAATCATCACCACTTCAGCGATACCTTTGGACGGATCGCTGGGTGACAGCGGTGGCAGAATCTCTGCCGTCTGCTTCCACACCGCGACGTGCCGGGCCATTGGCAGGCGATAACGGTTGAAGTTCCAGTCACCCTCCCCCGGCCCGCCCTCGTACAGCGGCATCTCTTCCATCAACGCATGACCAATACCCATGGCGACCCCACCTTCGAGCTGCCCCTTGACCAGTTCTTCAACCAACACCCGACCGCATTCGACCCAAGAATGATGGTTGAGCACTTCGACTTGCGCCGAGCCTTTGTTGACCTTCAACTCGACCAGGGTGGCGACCGGGCTGTAGTAAGTCACCGCCGCGTTGTTCAACTGAACAACCGGGTAGTTGATGTTCTGGCGATCCAACAGGTGGAAACCCGCCGTGCTCATCAGCGCTTTCTTCGCCTTCGGCGCACCATCGCCGTACTTCACCGCCAGACCGTCAAGCGGTAAACGCTCGCGCACGCCGTCGATACTGTATTCGGCCTCGGCCCAACTCCAGCGGTTGAACGCATGAACAGTGGCGCCGGTCACCAGACCGCGCTCATGAGCGTGCTTGGCCAACTCTTCGAAACTCAACGGCTGCATGCCGTTGGCCGTGAGTTTTCCGTCGACCCAATGCGCGTCTTCACGACGCACGACGTAAGGGTTGGCTTGACCGCCGTAAGGCCCCTGACGCCAGATTTCCATGGCCGCCGGCCACAAACCGTTGTTGAACAGCACGCGCGCTGCCTCACGGGTTGCGTGGCTGAAGTAGTAAGCCGAGTTGGTCGCCGAGGAAGCCGAAGCCAGCTTGCCGACCCAACGCGGGTTGCGCAGCAGATTGTCCTGCTCGGCCTGGCTCATGATGTAAGGGTTGCCGCTGGTAATCAGCTGCATTTCCTTCCATTCGGTTTCGCCGGTCTTCACTTCATGGGCAGGGCTACCGAGGAAATCAGCGACGACCAGGGCTTGCGAAGTCGACATGCCGGTGCCGATTTCAATGCCGATATGACGCAGGGTGATGCGCCCCTCGGCAGTGAATTCGATACTGGCCATCGGTGCTTCGGAGCCGGTGCCGAAGTCTTTCTGACAAATGGCGAAACCGACGCCGTACCAGTTGTCCGGATCGGCTGCTTCGCGCTGCTTCTTGATGGCGTCGCGGTTTTTCCAGACTTCGTGCACTGCGGCCTTGTCGAGAATCTCGTGCAGGCGCAGAGCACCGGCCGGGATCGCGCCCTGAGTGTTCTTCATACCCGAACGCAACGCGTTCTTGCGGCGCAAATCGATCGCATCGACGCCGAGCCGATTGGCAATTTCGTCAACCATCATTTCGGTCGACGCCATGCTTTGCAGCGTGCCGTAACCGCGCATCGAGCCCGCCTCAACAGCGCGTGAGTGATAAGCGGTGACCTGCAGATCGTTCTGCGGCATGTAATAGATCGACTGCGCCGCCGTGGCGCCAACTGCCGCAACCGAGGGGCTGTAGTTGACCCGCCCGCCACCGTCGACACTCATTTCGGCGCGGAAAATCTTGAAGGTGTAATCGTTCTTGTCCACGGCCAATTGGTAGCGGATGTCGAACGGGTGGCGCTTGATGCCGCTCTGGAATTGCTCGTAGCGATCGTTGGCCAGGCGCACCGGCACACCGGCACCGTAAAGCGCAGCGAGTGCTGCGTAGTAAACGAAGATGTTGTGGTCTTTGGAACCGTAACCGACGGTGTAACCGGGGTGCATGTTCAGGTTCGCCAGACCGAAGCGCGAGGGCGCGATCATTTTCGCGGTCTCGGTCGCAGCTTCCAGTGGGCACTGGGTCGCCACCACGAAGTGCAGCGTCTTGGTGGCCGGGTCGTACCAACCGTTCCCGTTGTCCGGCTCCATGGCGGCAGGTTCGATCGATGGGGTCTTGTAACGCTCGTCGAACACCAGCCAGTTATCCGGCGGCGTATCGATCTCTTTCTTCATGCGGTCGGCGTAGAACAAACCGCGTTCGGTCAGGTTGCCGTGCAGGTTCGGCTGGGAATTCCACACCGGACGACGGTTTTTCAGCATCGGGAACAGGATCGAGTCCTTGAGGCTGGCGAATTCATCTTCGTCTGCCGACGTCGGGCCACCCACACGTACGTAGCGGAAACTGCCGTAGGGGTCGCCTTCGTAGTAAGGCACCTTGGCGCCGTAACGAATCGCTTTGTCATTGAATTTGAGCTTGTTCTTGGCCTGACGAAAACGCTCGAAGTCGTTCCAGATCAGGATAGCGACCGGGTGGCCGATGAACATCGGCACCTTGCCCTCAGGCAAAAGTGGATCTGGCGCGTGCTCTTCCGGGAAAACGATACCGTCCTTGTCCAGATCGGCAGCGGTGACGATGCGGTCAGGCTGCAAATCGGCGCCCAGCCACGACAGGTCGTAACCGTTATAGATATGGTCAGCCTTGGTGGTTTTGAGCAGCATGGCGTGGCCTTGCTGCTCAGGCCAACCCGGCATGTCCCTGGAGCGGATGTCGCGAGCAAACACCTTGCTGCCGCAGACCTTGGACAGAGCGTCGTTACGCTGGCGCGCCTTGCCGTTGTTGCCGAGCCACTTTTCGGACGGCACGGTGACGCTGTTTTCCATCAAGGCAGCCAGCGCCTGACTGCTGAGCGGCGTGAGCGTAACGCTCACTCCCGCCACCAGCCCACCCTGAAGGAACGAGCGCCGGGATATTTCACGGTTGGACATGGATCATCCTCTGGGCGGTTATGAGTCCACCCTTCTGGTTATCTACTGGGAATCTCGAGTCTTGCAGAAGCCCTTTCTGGCGTGGCCAAGAGCCGTGTTGACAGTGCAAAGCTGACCGAAAGGTTAACTTTAAAGGTTTCTGCGGCTGCGGCAAACAAGCAGTTACAAAAATCTGACTAAAGAATCAGAATTACTGCGACCTTGCGCCGCAGCAAGTCACTGGACAAAACGCTGTCCAGCTTCTGCAGGAGTGAGCCTGCTGTCTGCGTCCGCCCAGTACAAATCAATCCAAAGCAGGTACCTGAAATGCCCGTACCGACACATTCACATTAGTCAAAGGCCAGTTTTTAAACGATGCATCTCGCTATGTGCTCTTCTGCGATAAAAGGCGTGAATAGCCCACACCACCCCAACGAATAGCAACCCTGTCCCAAGCGCTTCCATAGGAGAGGGCCAGCGCTGGTTGATGAGCAAACCCATCGCAGTTGCATAAATAGTCCCGCTGGCGATCAATTGCCCGCTCAGCGCCAGAGGTAGGCGCCGGGTTGCGATTGACCATGCCCAGGCACCTGCAAGGGTGGCTCCCATGCCCTGAATTAATCCACAGACTATTAGCGCCTGAGTACCTGCCAACCCGCCCGAATGGCTAGCGAAGTGGGACAACTTCAAGTAAAGCCCAGCCGGGATGAAAGCCAGCATTTCGACGCTGCACATGAAGATCAGCATGGCGGACCACAACATGGGCGACATACTTGGGCGTCGAGCCAAAGCACTTTCATTTATCAGGCCAAAACCCGTCCAGAATCCGATTGCAAGCAACGATGCCAGGAGTCCAAACATTATCGAGGTTGTCGGTAGCACCACCGTGGCGCTACCAAAATCAAACACGCTCAAGTTGACCAGACTGATGCCTAAAGCCGCCACCAACAACGGCCCGGAAATGGCGCGCCAAGGCACGCTGGAGCTGCGCATGTTGCCGGCAATCGCAAGTACGATAGGCACTGACCCCATCATCACCGGAGGGATCACCGGCCCGGCTGCCAAGACCGCAGTGGTAATCAGAAAGAAGTAACCGATGTATCCCAGGAAGCCCAACAGTGCGGCGCAAGCCCAGTCGCCCAGCCTCAACTGCCGCACTTCGCCACGGTAAACAAACAGCACTAACAGACTACCCAAACCGGCAAAGGCATAGCTCACCACAGCCAGATCAAAAAGACTGTAATCGCCGACAAGCCCCGGAAAGATGTAAAGCAGCGACCAAGAAAAAGTGGCAGCAATGGCCGCTAACAAGCCAAGGGTCATACGCTTTGCTCCTGCCCAGCCTGCTTGCGGATCCAGCAATGAGCCATTTGCCGCGCAGTGTCGAATACCTGCGCGTCCTGGCCCATGGCGCCGGTGACAAAACTACCCTCCAGCAAGATAAACAACCCCTCAGCAACTACGTGAGGGTCGCTCAGACCGGCACTCACGGCCAATGCAGTGAGGTTTTCGCGCACCCCTTGCTTATGCCTGCTTACAGCCAAATGCACTGGGTGGCTAAATTGTGGGAATTCAGCCGCACTGTTGACGAACAGACATCCGCGCCCGCTATCTTTCAAAAGAAAGCGTTGATACAGATCGAAAAAAGCGAGCATTCCACTGACAGGGTCAGGTTGTCTTGCCAAAGTGCGCGCGACCTCTTCGCGCCAGCGCAGATCACGCTTCTCGAGGCAAGCCACGATCAGCGCATCCTTTGAGGGGAAATGGCTGTAGAGCGTCATCTTGGTAACACCCGCCATCGCGGCGATGGCCATCACACCAGTAATGTATATACCTTCCGACAGAAACAGCTTCAGCGCTGAGTCAATCAATCGCTCACGGGTATTGTCCAATTTTAGGCACTCCGGCATCGGGACGGAGTTGACTATACTGACCGGTAAGCTGGAGACACATCCAGATACGACCTTAATCATGGCCGTCACGACACAGACCGCAGCATGCCAACGCAGCAGTAAATCGCAAGATTTGGTCTGTCCTGAATTTCGCTACGCTGTATAAGCGCTCAAAGGCCTCGCGTGGTTATACGGACGCCCGCTTTGCGGCAGCGACTCAGTGATTTCATTTGCACACTGCGAATACTGGAGTTCGGAAGGTGAGCTGGCCGCGCGCTTACAGCCTGCTCACGATGGTGATGTGCATCTTCCAAAGATATTGGCTGCACTGGCGCTATCGCCAGCAGGCTCGCACACAGGGATTTGTGCTCAATATCGGTCGACTGAAAGAAGCCAAACGGGAAAGGTCAAATTTCAGACACAAAAAACCCCGGTCTTTCGACCAAGGTTTTTGCTATCGATTCCGAATTAGCCAACGGCTTTTTCGGTGCTTCAAGGCGTTCAGTGGTCCTTGAAACAGATATGGCGCAGCGGACGGGACTCGAACCCGCGACCCCCGGCGTGACAGGCCGGTATTCTAACCGACTGAACTACCGCTGCGTATCGCTTTGAGCTTTCGCTCAAGTAACTCGTTTTGACTGAAAGCTTCGGTGCTTTGCAATCGCGAACCAGACAATGCCTGACTCGTAAAATATGGCGCAGCGGACGGGACTCGAACCCGCGACCCCCGGCGTGACAGGCCGGTATTCTAACCGACTGAACTACCGCTGCGCGTCGGTGCAGGCACTTTCAGCCTACGCTCTTGCTTACGCAAGTCTCTCGGGGAGTGGTGGGTGATGACGGGATCGAACCGCCGACATTCTGCTTGTAAGGCAGACGCTCTCCCAGCTGAGCTAATCACCCGTTTGCATCTCCGAGGCCGCGAAATTTACGCAGGTAGTGAACCTAAGTCAATAGCAGGATTGAAGTTTTTTTCAAAAACAGCTTTCAGCGATAAGTGTCGAGCAACAAGCAAAAGCAAGAACACATACACCAGGCGCCTCACTGCCGTGCTTTGACTTACAGCTTGAAGCTGGCTTTCACTGCGCGTAAATCATCTTCTTGGTCATACCGCCATCGACCACGAACTCCTGCCCGGTGACAAATCCGGCATTGCGCGACAGCAGCCACGCCACCATCGCCGCCACATCCTCGACCGTCCCTACCCTGCCCGCCGGATGTTGGGCATGATCGGTATCGGCCAGCGGTTCGGCGCGACGCGCGCAAGGATCGCGCGCATCGATCCAGCCCGGACTGACTGCATTGACGCGAATCTCTGGCCCGAGGCTGATAGCCAGCGCATGCGTCAACGCCAACAGACCGCCCTTGCTCGCAGCGTAGGCTTCAGTATCCGGCTCGGACTGCCCGGCACGGGTCGACGCCAGATTGACGATCGAGCCGTTGTGCGCTCGCAGATAAGGAGCACAATGCTTGGCCAGCAACATCGGCCCACTGAGATTCACCGCCAGCACCCTATTCCAGTAAGCCAGATCCAGGCTTTCCAGGGTGATGTTGTGCGGATCAGCGACCGCCGCATTGCACACCAGCGCATCGAGACGCCCAAACTGCCCCAACACCTCAGCCACGCCCAGCGCGACCTGGCTTTCCTGCGCCACGTCCATGGCGATGAACCAGGCGTTCTCGCCCAGCACTTTCGCCACTTTCGACCCACGCGACCGATCAAGATCCGTCAGCACGACCTGCCAGCCTTCGCTGATCAGCCAGGCAGCGATGCCCAGGCCGATTCCGCGCGCGGCACCCGTGACCAGCGCAACACGGCCATGGGTCCCCGCTTTCAGAGTGGACAACTCGATCACAACGCCGCCAGACCGCGCGCCAGGTCGGCTTGCAGGTCGACCACGTCTTCCAGCCCTACGGCGATGCGGATGAGACTGTCGCGGATGCCTGCTGCTTCACGCTCCTGCGGCGCGAGTCGGCCGTGAGAGGTGGTGCTCGGGTGCGTGATGGTGGTTTTGCTGTCGCCGAGGTTGGCGGTAATCGAGATCAACCGGGTTGCATCAATAAAACGCCAGGCGCCCTCTTTGCCACCCTTGACCTCGAAACTCACCACGGCACCGAACCCCTTCTGCTGGCGCTGGGCCAACTCGTGCTGCGGATGGCTCTTGAGACCGGCGTAATGGACTTTGTCGATGCCCTCCTGCTGCTCCAGCCATTCAGCCAGTTGTTGCGCATTGGCACAGTGGGCCTTCATCCGCAGGTTCAGGGTTTCCAGACCTTTGAGGAAGATCCACGCGTTGAACGGGCTCAGGGTTGGCCCGGCGGTACGCAGGAAACCGACGACCTCTTTCATCTGCTCGCTACGACCAGCCACCACGCCGCCCATGCAACGGCCCTGGCCGTCGATGAATTTGGTCGCCGAGTGCACGACGATGTCCGCACCGAGCTTCAATGGCTGCTGCAACGCAGGCGTGCAGAAGCAGTTATCGACCACCAGCATAGCGCCCTTGGCGTGAGCGATTTGCGCCAGCGCGGTGATATCCACCAACTCAGCCAGCGGATTGGAGGGCGACTCGACGAACAGTAATTTGGTATTGGGCTTGATCGCCGCCTCCCAAGCCGAAAGTTCGGCCAAGGGTACGTAATCGACTTCAACGCCGAAACGCTTGAAGTACTTCTCGAACAGGCTGATGGTCGAACCGAACACACTGCGCGATACCAGAACATGATCGCCGGCACTGCACAGACTCATCACCACCGCCATGATCGCGGCCATACCCGTGGCGGTCGCAACAGCCTGCTCGGCGCTTTCCAGCGCCGCAATGCGCTCTTCAAACGCGCGCACCGTGGGGTTGGTGTAACGCGAGTAGACGTTGCCCGGCACTTCACCAGCAAACCGCGCAGCCGCGTCGGCAGCGGTGCGGAACACGTAGCTGGACGTAAAAAACATCGGATCACCGTGCTCACCTTCCGGCGTACGGTGCTGACCGGCACGTACGGCCAGGGTATCGAACGCTACGCCTTCGAGGTCGCTATCAAGCCGACCGGCATCCCATTCCTGACTCATGCTGTCACTCCTTGCCCTGCGCTGAATAAATGGAAGTCTTTTGCCAGATACAAAACCGGCCCCTCAGGGCCGGTAGAAACTCAGTTGTTGTACAGATCGATGATCGCACTGACCGCTTGGGTCTTGACCTTCGAGGCATCGTTGCGTGCCTGTTCGATCTTGTCCAGATAAGCCTCGTCGACGTCGCCAGTGACGTACTTGCCGTCGAACACCGCGCAATCGAAGTTTTCGATCTTGATCTTGCCGCCGCCGACCGCTTCGATCAAGTCAGGCAAGTCCTGATAGATCAGCCAGTCAGCACCGATCAGATCAGCCACATCCTGAGTCGAACGGTTGTGAGCGATCAATTCATGAGCACTTGGCATGTCGATGCCGTACACGTTCGGGAATCGCACTGCTGGAGCGGCCGAGCAGAAGTAGACGTTTTTCGCGCCGGCTTCGCGGGCCATCTGGATGATCTGCTTGCAAGTGGTGCCACGAACAATCGAGTCGTCGACCAGCATCACGTTCTTGCCGCGGAATTCCAGCTCAATGGCATTGAGCTTCTGGCGTACCGACTTCTTGCGGGCAGCCTGACCCGGCATGATGAAAGTACGACCGATGTAACGGTTCTTGACGAAACCTTCGCGGAACTTCACGCCCAGATGGTTAGCCAGCTCAAGCGCTGCAGTGCGACTGGTGTCGGGGATCGGGATAACCACATCGATGTCGTGCTCTGGACGCTCGCGCAGGATCTTCTCGGCGAGCTTCTCACCCATGCGCAGACGGGCCTTGTAAACCGACACACCGTCGATGATCGAGTCCGGACGCGCCAGGTAGACGTGTTCGAAGATGCACGGAGTCAGGGACGGGTTGGTCGCGCACTGACGGGTGTGCAGCTTGCCGTCTTCAGTGATGTAGACCGCTTCGCCCGGTGCCAGATCGCGAATCAGAGTGAATCCGAGCACGTCCAGGGAAACGCTTTCCGAGGCGATCATGTACTCGACGCCTTCGTCGGTGTGACGCTGGCCGAATACGATCGGGCGAATACCATGCGGGTCACGGAAACCGACAATGCCGTAACCGGTCACCATTGCCACGACGGCGTAACCGCCAACGCAACGGTTGTGCACGTCGGTGACAGCGGCAAACACGTCTTCTTCGGTCGGCTGAAGCTTGCCGCGCTGGGCCAGCTCGTGAGCGAAAACGTTCAACAGCACTTCCGAGTCGGAACTGGTGTTGACGTGACGCAGATCGGATTCGTAGATCTCTTTGGCCAACTGCTCAACGTTGGTCAGGTTGCCGTTATGCGCCAAGGTGATGCCGTAAGGCGAGTTGACGTAAAACGGCTGAGCTTCGGCCGAAGTCGAGCTGCCCGCCGTCGGGTAGCGAACATGACCGATACCCATATGGCCGACCAGGCGCTGCATGTGACGCTGATGAAACACGTCACGCACCAGACCATTATCCTTGCGCAAGAACAACCGGCCATCATGGCTGGTCACGATACCGGCAGCGTCCTGGCCGCGGTGCTGGAGCACGGTTAGCGCGTCATACAGCGCCTGATTGACGTGGGGGGGGTGGGCGT
>NZ_JBIUWN010000068.1:0-925 GCF_044743485.1 Pseudomonas sp. NPDC087614
CACTCTGGCAGCAGGTTTGCCTGAACAACACGCTGACCCTCACTGCGCAACTGGCAAACCTGCTGCCAGAGTGCCGCATCCGTACTGTCAGGCATCCAGATACCGCCAGACGGTAGCTCGATTTCAGCACGCCCCAGGGTCACCAGGGTTTTCAAATCGGTAGAGAAGCCGGTCGCCGGACGGGCGCGACCGAAGTCGGCGCCGATGTCGTCGTAACGACCGCCTTGAGCGATGGACTGGCCAACGCCCGGCACGAACACCGCGAACACCACACCGGTGTGGTAGTGGTAGCCGCGCAGCTCGCCCAGATCAAAGTACAGCGGCAACTGCGGGAATCGCGCCGACAGACGCTCGGCGATTGCCAGCAAATCTTCCAATGCCGCCAGCACCGGCGCCGGCGCATTGGCCAAACGCTCACGTGCGGCGACCAGCACCTCGCGGCCACCACACAGGTCGACCAGCGCACGCAGCATGCCGGACAGATCGGCCGGCAAGCCTTCGGTCAACGTAATGACCTCGTCGATCGCCTTGCGTTGCAGCGCATCGAACAACTGCTGCTCAACTTCACCGGACAGGCCGGCGGCGCGCGCCAGACCACGGTAAATGCCGACATGGCCAAGGTCCATGTGCACATCCGGCACATCGGCCAGGTGCAGCATGGCCAGCATCAGGCTGATCACTTCAACGTCGCTGCTCGGGCTGGCGTCGCCGTACAACTCGGCACCCAACTGGATCGGGCTGCGAGAAGACGACAGTGCACGCGGCTGGGCATGCAGCACGCTACCGGCGTAGCACAGACGACTCGGGCCTTCGCGACGCAGGGTGTGTGCGTCGATGCGCGCCACTTGCGGCGTGATGTCGGCACGGAACCCCATCTGCCGGCCCGATTGCGGGTCGATGACCTTGAGGGTACGCAGATCCAGAT
>NZ_JBIUWN010000068.1:935-30562 GCF_044743485.1 Pseudomonas sp. NPDC087614
AAGACCTGCAAGGTACCCACAACCACCACCTGGCCCGCGCCGGTCAGCAGGGATTCCAGGAACTCGATATGGGGGGTCACGACAAACTCGTAACCCCAGCTCTGGAACAGATCCAACACCTGACGACGCGCCACTTCAATGCGCGCAGCTTCCGGTGGCAGTACTTCTTCGATGCCATCTGGCAGCAGCCAGCGGTCTACCGTTGCCATTACGCCTTCCCCTTTGATCCGGGCGGCCAGCACTAGGGCGAGCCTTGAGTGAAGCAGAAAATGATCGGGCCATTCAAAACGCACGCGCATGAACGACGCAGCGAAAGGCCTTATACCGGCCTCGCCCATCACTTTCCTCGAAAAACTGTCGAGCTATTCAGCCCGATGTTCTGCAGCAAAAACAGCAATCAAACGTGCAGACGCAAAAAAGCCGGGAATTTCCCGGCTGCCGCATCATACACACGTTTTCCCAAAGGATCACCCCGCCCGAGGTTTTAGCCGCCGGGCGGAATGATTCAGGTCAACGTCGTATCAAGGCTTGGACTTTTCCAGGTAACGGAAAAAGTCGCTGCTTGGGTCAAGGACCATGACGTCGGATTTGTTCGCGAAGCTTTCACGGTAGGCACGCAGGCTACGATAGAAAGCGTAGAACTCCTGATCCTGACCGTAGGCCTTGGAGTAGATCGCAGCAGCCTGGGCATCACCGTCACCACGAACCTCTTCGGATTCACGATAGGCTTCAGCCAGCAGAACGCGGCGTTGACGATCGGCGTCGGCACGGATGCCTTCAGCCAGCTCGTTACCCTTGGCGCGGTGCTCGCGAGCTTCACGCTCACGCTCGGTGCTCATACGCTCGAACACGCTGCGGTTAACTTCTTTCGGCAGATCGATACCCTTGACCCGGACATCGACCACCTCGATACCCAGCTCTTTCTCGGCCATCGTGTTCAACGAAGCAGTGATATCAGCCATCAGCGCGTCGCGCTCACCGGATACCACTTCATGCAGGGTGCGTTTACCGAACTGGTCACGCAGGCCGGATTCCAGACGACGGGACAAACGCTCGTCGGCGATCTGCTTGAGGCCGGAAGTCGCGGTGTAGAAGCGCTCGGCATCTTTCACACGCCACTTGGCGTAAGCATCGACCATCACGGCTTTCTTTTCCAGGGTCAGGAAGCGCTGCGTCGGTGCATCCAGCGTCATCAGACGTGCGTCGAATTTACGCACCTGGTTAACGTAAGGCACTTTCACATGCAGACCAGGCTGAACATCGGCCTCTACCACACGACCGAATTGCAGCATAACCGCGCGCTCGGTCTGAGACACGATGTAGAAGCAGTTCCAGCCAACCAATACCACAACGACGCCAACGATCAGGGCGATCAGCGATTTATTGCTCATCAGCGGGTCTCCCTTGTACGCGACTGCGGCAGGTCAGTGACATGCGGCGTGACATCCGAGTTTTTACTGGCAGCAGCCGAACCGGCGACTGGCGCATTGCTACCCGAACCGCTCTGAATCATCTTGTCCAGCGGCAAATACAGCAGGTTGCTCTGGCCGTTCTTGTTACCAGTCACGAGCACCTTGCTGGTATTGCTGAAGATTTCCTGCATGGTGTCCAGGTACAGACGCTCACGGGTAACTTCAGGTGCCTTGCGGTATTCGGCGACCAGTTTAGTGAAGCGATCTGCCTCACCCTTGGCGCGAGAGACCGTTTCGTCGCGGTAACCGTTGGCATCCTCAAGGATACGCTGGGCCTGACCACGCGCCTCAGGCACGACGCCGTTGGCGTAGGTTTCCGCCTGGTTGCGCGAACGCTGTTCGTCTTCACGCGCGCGGATCACGTCATCGAAGGCTTCCTGCACTTCACGCGGGGCTGCCGCGTTCTGTACGTTCACCTGAGTCACGGTGATACCGGTGCGATAGGTATCGAGGAAGCGTTGCAGACGCTCCTTGATTTCGCTGGCCATCAACTCACGACCTTCGGTCAGCACCTGGTCCATGGCGGTCGAACCCACCACATGGCGCAGGGCGCTGTCGGTTGCATGCTGCAAGCTGATTTCAGGTTGATCGACGTTCAGCACGAAGTCCTGAAGGTTGCTGATCTTGTACTGCACGGTCAGCGGCACTTCGACGATGTTCTCGTCTTCGGTGAGCATTTGACCCTGCTTGGTATAGGCACGCTCACGCGTAACGTTTTCCATGTACTTTTTATCGATCGGCGGGAAATAGATGTTCAGACCCGGGCCAACGGTTTCGTAGTATTTGCCGAAGCGCAGCACGACGGCTTGCTCCTGCTCGTCGACTACGTAGACCGCGCTGTACAGCCAGACAGCCGCCAGCACGACCAGTCCGATGCCGAGCAGACCGCCGAAGCCGCCTCCACTCTTGCCCGAACCACCGCCGTCATCACCACGTTTCTTACCACCACCGAACAACCCGTTCAGGCTTTCCTGCAGCTTACGGAAGGCCTCGTCGAGATCTGGTGGCCCCTTGCGGTCGCCATTATTGCGGCGCTTGCCACCCCAAGGATCCTGATTGTTCGAGTTGCCACCCGGCTCATTCCAAGCCATAGCGCTCTCCATCTGATAAAGCAAAGACGCACCCACGGCGCGCCGACCAATGCTACAGAATGCCTGCCTTCACGGCACAACCGCTTTTTCAGGCTTTTATTGCAAAGTGTGTTGCTCGATGAACTCCATCGGCTGCAATCCTTCGCGGCTTACCAGTCGATTCAACTCGACCCGGGGCAAACGAACGGCCAGCAGACAGATGCCTTCTTCGTCGTGTTCTTCTTTCTGCACCGCACCGAGCTCAAAGAACTGCGCACGCAGTCGAGCGAATCGCTGCGGCAAGCGCAAGGTTCCCACAAACAAATCACTGCCGAGCAACTCGGCAATGGCTTGCTCAAGCAACTCCAGACCACTACCGTCCCGCGCCGACAACCAGACCCGCTGCGGTTTGCCATCGGCATCGCGCTGGATCTGCGGCTCAACACCCTCAAGCAGATCGAGTTTGTTGTATACCTCAAGGATCGGCAAGTCTTGCGCCCCGATCTCACCCAGCACCACCATCACCTGCTCGATCTGCAACATGCGATCCGGCTCGGCCGCATCGATCACATGCAACAGCAAATCAGAGTTGCTGGACTCTTCGAGCGTAGACCGAAATGCTTCGACCAGCTTGTGGGGCAAGTGACGTATGAAACCCACAGTGTCGGCCAGAACGATCGGCCCCAGGTCGTCCAGTTCCAGACGGCGCAAGGTCGGGTCCAGCGTGGCAAACAACTGATCAGCCGCGTACACGTCGGATTTCGTCACGTTATTGAAGAGCGTCGATTTACCGGCGTTGGTATACCCCACCAATGAGACGGTAGGAATATCCGCACGCGATCGGCCGCGTCGCGATTGCTCGCGCTGGCTGCGTACTTTTTCCAGGCGGCCCTTGATCTGTCGCAGGCGAACCCGCAGCAGACGGCGGTCGGTTTCCAGTTGGGTTTCACCCGGACCACGCATGCCGATACCACCACCTTGACGCTCAAGGTGAGTCCAGCCACGAACCAGCCGGGTGCTCATGTGGTCAAGCTGGGCCAGTTCGACCTGGAGCTTGCCCTCATGGGTACGGGCGCGTTGGGCGAAAATATCGAGAATCAAACCGGTGCGGTCGATCACGCGACACTCGAAAACACGTTCGAGGTTACGTTCCTGACTGGGCGTGAGAATGTGATTGAAAATCACCAGATCGGCCTTCTCGGCATGGACCAGGTCGCGTAGCTCCTCGACCTTGCCGCTGCCAATCAGGAATTTGGCGGTTGGCCGATGACGCGGCACGTTAAAAAACGCAACGGTCTCGGCGCCCGCCGAATTAGCCAGTTCCTGAAACTCCTGCGGATCTTCGCGCGCCTCAGGGTCCTGTCCATCCAAGTGAACGAGGATGACTCGCTCACCACCACCGTGGCGCTCAAAGAACAAAGGAGACTCCTATCAGGCGTTACCCGGAGCTGGATCAGCGTCGCCTTGTTCGTTTTCGGTTGCGCTAGGCAGACGAATTGGACGAACCGGCACTACTGTCGAGATAGCGTGTTTGTAGACCATCTGGCTGACGGTGTTTTTCAGCAGGATCACGAACTGGTCGAACGACTCGATCGTGCCTTGCAGTTTGATACCGTTGACCAGGTAGATGGAAACCCCAACTTTCTCTTTACGTAAAGTATTCAGGTAAGGGTCTTGTAGCGAATGCCCTTTTGACATGTGCCGCACTCCTTTAAGGATTCAATAATAAAAAATAGGTAATTCAGATGGCTTTGGCCGCCACACCCCCAAGGATAGACGGCAATTGCAAGGACTCAGCTCAATATGGAGATGGTCCCAAGGTATTTCAAGGCGCGTGGCAGATTGTCGCAATCAAGACTGTCCAGCCAGTGTAAATCTTCCCAACTGCGCAGCCAGGTGAACTGGCGCTTGGCCAATTGGCGCGTGGCGATGACACCGCGCTCCTGCATTTCGGCCAACGTCAGCTTGCCATCCAGATAATCCCAGACTTGGCGATAGCCTACCGCACGTATAGACGGCAACCCTGAATGCAGGTCACTTCTTTTACGCAGGGCTACGACCTCGTCGATGAACCCCTGTTCCAGCATATTTGTGAATCTTTGTTTAATACGCTCATGCAATACCTGGCGATTTGCCGGGGCAATGGCCAAGTTTGCGACAGTATAGGGCAATTGTTGCTGGCCAGAAGCTGATGCTTCAGTACTTTGCACAGATTGTTGCTGGCGAAGGGCAGTCATGCTCTGACCGCTGACCCGATAAACTTCCAGCGCCCGACTCAAGCGTTGCGGATCGTTCGGATGAATACGCGCTGCAGACACCGGATCGATGACCGCCAATTGATCGTGCAGGGCTTGCCAGCCAAGGCGTGCAGCCTCTTCTTCGATTTGCGCACGCACCTCGGGATCGGCGGCCGGCATATCGGCCAGACCTTCGACCAAAGCCTTGTAATAGAGCATTGTGCCGCCGACCAGCAGCGGAATTTTCCCGCGGGAGGTGATCTCTGCCATCGCTTGCAGGGCATCGCGACGGAAATCCGCAGCCGAATAGGCTTCAGCCGGGTCGAGAATGTCGATCAAACGATGCGGAAATTCAGCCAGCAGCTCTTTCGAGGGTTTGGCCGTGCCAATGTCCATGCCTCGATAGACCAGCGCGGAATCGACGCTGATCAGCTCGCACGGCAGCACTTTGGTCAGTTCGATGGCCAGGTCGGTCTTACCCGCAGCGGTCGGGCCCATCAGGAAAATCGCTGGAGGAAGCTGCTTCATCAACGACCGCGCAAGAACAGTTTGTCCAGATCGTCCAGACCCAATTGGGTCCAGGTCGGCCGGCCATGATTACATTGACCGCTGCGCTCAGTGTTTTCCATGTCACGCAGCAGGCCGTTCATTTCGGGCAAGGCCAGGCGCCGGTTGGCGCGGATCGCGCCGTGGCAGGCCATGGTGCCGAGCAGTTCGTTCAGGTGCGCCTGAATCCGGTCGCTGGTGCCGTATTCCATCAGGTCCGACAGCACATCGCCGACCAAACGGTTGGCTTCAGCCTGCTTCAGCAAGGCCGGAATCTGCCGAATCGCCAGCGTCTCCGGGCCCAGGCGCTGCAATTCAAAACCCAAACGCTGGAACCACGTCGCGTGCTCTTCGGCGCAGTCGGCCTCGCGCTGACTGACCGCCAGCGACTCCGGCACCAGCAACGGCTGGCCGCTGAGGCCTTCGCTGGCCATGGCGATCTTAAGGCGCTCGTACATGATCCGCTCGTGAGCGGCATGCATGTCCACCAGTACCAGGCCTTGGGCGTTCTCGGACAAGATATAGATACCCTTGAGCTGCGCCAGCGCGTAACCGAGCGGTGGAATGTCTTCCTGTCCAGCGGGTAGCGCGCTGGCATTCGCTTCAGGCAGCGGCGCAAAAAACTCCCGGTAGGCGGCCTGAGCCTCGGCGGCCGGCGGCATCGCAGATTGCGGACGTGGCGTGTATTGATACTGATAAGCGCCGCCAGCGCTGGCGCCAGAGGAGGCATTGAGCGTCGGTTGCGCCTGCGGTTGCTCAAGCAGCGCATTGGCCGCCAGGCGCATTTCGCCCTGAGGTCCGAATTCACCGGCATCAAGGCCGCTTGGCCTGACGATGGCAGTGGTGACGGCGCCGGCAAGTTGGTCTTCCGGGCGCACATCGCCCAAAGCACGGTGCAGCGTGCCGTAGAGGAAGTCATGCACCATGCGTCCATCACGGAAACGCACTTCGTGCTTGGTCGGGTGCACGTTGACGTCCACTGCCGCCGGATCGACCTCGAAAAACAGCGCAAAGGTCGGATGACGGCCGTTGAACAGCACATCGCGATACGCCTGACGCACCGCGTGGGCCACCAGTTTGTCGCGCACCGCGCGACCATTCACGAAGAAATACTGCAAATCTGCCTGACTACGGTTGAAGGTCGGCAAACCGACCCAGCCCCACAGGTGCAAACCGTTGCGTTCGATCTCGATCGGCAACGCCTGTTCAAGGAAACCAGAACCACAGATGGCCGCCACACGTCGTGCGCGGGCCGCGTCATCATGGGCTTCGTGCAGGCTGAGAATGGTCTTGCCGTTGTGGCGCAGATGGAAAGCCACGTCGAAACGCGCCAGCGCCAGGCGCTTGATCACCTCTTGCAGATGATCGAATTCGGTTTTTTCGGTCTTGAGAAATTTACGCCGCGCAGGGGTATTGAAGAACAGGTCACGCACTTCCACCGACGTACCGACCGGGTGTGCCGCCGGCTGAACCCGAGGCGCCATGTCCCGGCCTTCGGTTTCGACCTGCCAGGCCTGATCGGCATCACGGGTGCGCGAGGTCAGGGTCAGACGCGCGACAGAGCTGATCGATGCCAGTGCCTCACCGCGAAAACCCAGACTCATGACCTGTTCGAGGTCTTCGAGATTACGGATCTTGCTGGTGGCGTGACGGGCCAGAGCCAACGGCAGATCATCGGCAGAAATACCGTTGCCATCATCACGCACTCGCAGCAGTTTGACGCCGCCCTGCTCGACATCGACGTCGATGCGTTTGGCACCAGAATCGAGGCTGTTTTCCAACAGCTCCTTAATGACCGAAGCAGGACGCTCAACCACCTCACCGGCGGCGATCTGGTTCGCCAGCCGTGGACTGAGCAGTTCGATGCGGGCTGCGCTCAGCTCCTGATTCATTCTTTGGACGCCAGTTCGGTGCCAGGAATGGTCAAGTGCTGACCAACCTTCAGTTCATCGCTTTTCAAATTGTTGACATTGCGCAACGTGACTGGCGACACCTGATAACGCACGGCGATCATGGAGAGCGTTTCACCCGGGCTTACCCGGTGATCCCGAGGTCCCTTGGCGATTTTCCCCGAATCACGCAGCCAGGCAATGTAAGTTCCCGGCGGTGGATTCTGCTGGAAGAACTGGCGCACGCCACTGCTGATCGACCGTGCCAGCGCCTGCTGGTGGCTCGATGCAGCAAGCTTCGAGGCTTCCTTGGCATTGGAGATGAAGCCGGTTTCAACCAAAATCGACGGAATGTCCGGCGACTTCAACACCATAAAACCGGCCTGCTCGACGCGCTGTTTGTGCAACGGCGTAACCCGGCCGATGTTGGTCAGGACTTTCTGGCCGACGTTGAGGCTGGAGGTCAGCGACGCGGTCATCGACAGATCGAGCAGCACGCCTGCCAGCATGCGGTCCTTGTCGTCGAGGCTGACGTTACCGGCACCACCGATCAGGTCGGAACGGTTTTCGCTGTCGGCCAGCCAACGGGCGGTCTCCGACGTAGCACCGCGATCAGACAGGGCAAACACCGAAGCACCAAAGGCTGCCGCGGAAGGCGCAGCGTCGGCGTGAATCGAAACGAACAGGTCGGCGCCCTTCTTGCGGGCGATTTCGGTACGACCACGTAACGGGATGAAATAGTCGCCGGTACGGGTCAATTCGGCACGGAAGCCTTTCATCCCGTTGACCTGACGCTGCAATTCGCGAGCAATCTGCAACACCACGTCTTTCTCACGCTGACCGCGCGAGCCGGATGCTCCCGGGTCTTCGCCGCCATGGCCGGCATCGATCACCACAATGATGTCGCGCTTGCCAGCCGGGGCTGGCGGCAACTTGATTTCGGGCTTTGTCGGGGTGACTGGCACCGCCGGTACGGTGGCCACCGATGGCGTTGGCGCAGGCGGCGGCGCGGCGTCGGCCGGGTTATCGAACAAGTCGACCACCAGACGGTTGCCATACTGCGCATTCGGCGCCAGCGAGAAGCTTTTCGGGGTGACGGCTTTCTTCAGGTCGACGACCACACGCAGGTCGGTCGGCGTACGCTGGGCCGAGCGTATCGCCGTGATCGGCGTGTTTGCAGTCTGTACATTCAAAGGCGCCCCCAAGGTGGCGCCATTGATGTCGATTACCAACCGGTCCGGAGCGGTCAGGGTGAAGACACTGTGCTGCACCGGGCCGCTCAGGTCGAAAACCAATCGCGTGTTGTCCGGCGCCCGCCACAGGCGCACGCTGTTGACCTTTGAGTCGGCCAAAGCGTTGACGGTTACTGCCATCAACAACAGTCCAGCGGCAGTCACCAACGCGCGAAAGCGCATACCTAACCCCATCATTTAATTGGATTCCAATGCCAAAGCGGCACACCAGGCCTCGCCACGCGAGCCTTGGGATGAAATTTTCAGCGAACGCCCGCTGTCTTGCGGGCTAATGGTAATGGTCAGGTCCGGCTTTGGCAAAAAGCCTGCACCTTTATCGGGCCACTCGATCAGGCACAGGGCATTGTCCTCGAAGTAATCACGAATACCGAGGAACTCCAGCTCTTCCGGATCGACCAGTCGATACAAGTCGAAGTGGAAGGCGCGGATTTCGCCCATCTCATAAGGCTCGACCAACGTGAAGGTCGGACTTTTTACCGCCCCGACATGCCCCAACCCACGAATAATCCCCCGGGACAGGGTCGTTTTGCCCATGCCCAGGTTGCCCTCAAGAAAAATCAGGCCATGGCCTTGGGTAACGCGGGCGATCCGTGCGCCAAAGTCGCTCATGGCCTGTTCATCGGCCAGGTACAGGGTTACTTCAGACACGGTGCAAGCTCCTCCAACAACTGACGAATGGCTGGAATCAGATCACTGGCCGCCAGCCCACGGCCGCATTTTCCTTGTTGCGCCCCGGCGTTGGCGTGCAGCCAGACCGCCAGGCACGCGGCATCGAAACCGTCCATGCCTTGTGCCAGCAACGCGCCGGTCAAACCTGCCAGCACATCGCCGAGCCCGGCAGTGGCCATGGCCGGATGCCCTTGGTGACACAACGCCAGACGACCATCGGGGTGCGCGATCAGGCTGCCAGCACCTTTGAGCACCACCACTGCGGTGTATTTTTTGCTCAATGCCAGCGCTGCGGCGGGGCGGTCGGCCTGCACCTGGGCGGTGCTGATCCCCAGCAAACGTGCCGCTTCGCCGGGATGCGGAGTGATCACGCAATCCTTGGGCAGACTGACGAAACCGCTCGCCAGCAGATTCAGCGCGTCCGCATCCCATACTTGCGGTAACGGCGCATTGGCGGCGGCTGACAATAACGCCCGGCCCCAACTCGCCTGTCCAAGCCCAGGCCCTACGACCAGCGTCGACACCTTCTCCAGCAAGCCCATCAACTGGTTGGCCGAAGAAACGCCGAGCGCCATGACTTCAGGAACGCGGGTCAGCGCCGCCGGCACATGCTCAGGGCGCGTTGCCAACGACACCATACCCGCGCCGCTGCGCAGAGCGCTTTCACTGCTGAGCAGAATCGCCCCACCAAAGCCATGATCGCCGCCAACCAATAGCAAATGCCCGAAGCAACCCTTATGAGATGTCGGCTCGCGAGGGGCCAGTAGCGCAAGATTAGCTACGTTGAGGCGCCGGGCACGGACAGCAATGTCACTGTAGATTTCAGCCGGGGCCTGCAGATCATTGAACACCCACTTGCCGACATGATCCGCCGCGTCGCCCGTGAACAGCCCCACTTTCAAGCCAATAAACGTCACCGTGAGATCGGCACGCACGGCAACACCCAGCACTCGCCCGGTATCCGCGCACAATCCCGAAGGAATATCGACCGCCGTTACAGGCAAGCCACTGGTGTTGATCGCATTGATGGCAGAGGCATAAGGTTCGCGCACTTCGCCACTCAACCCCGTGCCCAGCAAGGCATCGACAACCACACCGCGCAACTCGCACCGGGCACTCCAGCCCTGCACAACGACACGCTCGGCCAAAGCCTCGGCGTGCGCCTGTGCTGCGTCACCCTGCAAGCGTTGCGGGTCGCCGACCGCCAACACCTGCACCGTCCAACCGGCCCGACGCGCCAAGGCAGCGACCAGATAACCGTCGCCAGCGTTGTTGCCATGGCCGCAAAGCACGGTCAGCTCGCTGGCGGTGGACCACTGCCGAACCAGCGAACGCCAGGTCGCCTGCGCCGCGCGCTGCATCAATTCGAAGCCCGGTGTGCCGGCAGCCATGAGCCGTGCATCGAGTTCGCGCACCTGTGCGGCGCCGTACAGCGCGTCGGGTAATTGATCTTTCGTGTGCGGCATGCGTCTTCGGGCTCCGATGTCTGGCAGAATTATACGCACCTCAGCTCCGGTTTCTCTCGCCTCATGTCCGCCATTACTACAGACCTGCCCGCCCTCGCCCGATCCATCAAGGAATGGGGCCGCGAGCTGGGCTTCCAGCAAGTCGGCATCAGCGGCCTGAACCTGGCCGAGCATGAGCAGCACCTGCAGCGCTGGCTCGAAGCCGGCTACCACGGCGAAATGGACTACATGGGCGCCCATGGCAGCAAACGCTCGCACCCCGAAGAGCTGGTGCCGGGCACATTGCGCGTGGTGTCACTGCGCATGGACTATCTGCCCGGCGACACAAAAATGGCGCAAATGCTGGCGCAACCGGAAAAAGCCTACGTGTCGCGTTATGCCTTGGGCCGCGATTACCACAAATTGATCCGTAAACGCGTGCAACAATTGGCCGACAAGATTCAATCCGAGATTGGCCCGTTCGGTTTCCGCGCGTTTGTCGACAGTGCCCCGGTGCTGGAAAAAGCCATTGCCGAACAGGCCGGACTGGGCTGGATCGGTAAAAACACCCTGGTGCTGAATCGCAAGGCCGGCAGCTATTTCTTCTTGAGCGAACTGTTCGTCGATCTGCCATTACCGGTAGATGAACCGCACAGCACCGAACACTGCGGGCGCTGCACCGCGTGCCTCGATATCTGTCCGACCAATGCCTTCGTCGGCCCCTACGTGCTGGACGCGCGTCGCTGTATTTCCTACCTGACCATCGAACTGAAAAGCGCCATCCCCGAAGACCTGCGCCCGCTGATCGGCAATCGCGTATTTGGCTGTGATGACTGCCAGATCGTCTGCCCGTGGAACCGTTTCGCCAAGCCCTCCGGGGAAAGCGATTTCAAGCCACGGCACAACCTAGACAACGCCGAACTGGCCGAACTGTTTCTGTGGGATGAAGAGAAGTTTTTGAGCAACACCGAAGGTTCGCCGTTGCGGCGAGCAGGGTACGAGCGTTGGCTGCGCAATCTGGCAGTGGGGCTGGGCAATGCGCCCTCAACGATTGCGGTGCTGGAAGCGTTGAAGGCGCGACGGGATTATCCGTCAGAGTTGGTCAGAGAGCATGTGGCGTGGGCGCTGGAACAGCATGCCCGACCTGTGCACGCAGAACCGGCCAGTAAAGTGCTCAAATCCTGGCCGGGACATTGAGGCTCTCGGCTCATGCTGAACACTGCCTCGCCGCGTTATTTATGTTTATTTTTTTTCGTTGTAGTGGCCACCCAGCTGTTTGATGGTGACAATCCTGTCCTTCGCATTTTCAGTGAGATATACGCGATCACCCTTCGACAAATAAAGATGCATCAACTTGGACGATGAACCGGATGGACCTTTCAACGGCGTGTATTCGGCGTGAACGAGCGTGGCAGCGGAGGTCGGAGAGTTACCCGCCTCAATGTGCTGCATGAATATCTCGGCCCTGGCCTCCGAGGCTTCCCGCGCCTCTATCTTGAGAAGATTCATCTTGTCTTTGGGCCTGACCAATGTCCATTTCTGTTCGACCTCTTCCTCAACCCGCGCGGTGGCTTTCGCAGACTGGGCTTTTGCCGCAGCCTTGGCGCCTTTTCCTTTGGCAAACGCTTTGGCCGCTTTACCCGCACCTCGTGAACTAAGCCCTGACTGAAAGGCTGAAGCCAGCTTCCTGCCCGCGTTGACAGCAGCCTTGGCTCCGGCCGCCAGACCGGTACCCAGCGAAGCCAAGCCTAGCCCAGCACTGATCCAGCCCAATGCCTCTCCTGCCGAAGAATCCGGTGCATAGTGATTGACCAATTCGCTGGCAATACCCGCCAAGCCTGAAGCAACGGCCAGCCCCAATGCCGCCGCCGCCCATGGCGTCGCGGCCCCCATCGTCAGCACGCTGGCAACAATCCCGAGCACACTGAGTCCGATGCCCAGAATCGATTGCCAGGAGATATGCCCGGTAGGATCAACACGATTGACGGGGTCGCCCAGGCAATAAGCGTAGGCATTCAATCCGCCCTCACCGAATGGACTCATGTTGTCGGGGGCGAGGAAACGCATCAATGTCGGGCTATAAGCCCTGTAGCCATTGCCCAATAGATACAGCCCGGTTACCGGATCCAGCTGCTCGCCGTTGAACCCCGCCAGACTGAACAAACCACCCTCGGCGGGACGATGCCCGTAAGGGCTGTAAGTGCAATCAGTCAGTTGTTCTTCACCCAGTGCTGCCAACACACTTTGCTGCTGATCGGTGCCGAACAACTGCGCGCCGGCCTTCAATCCGAGTTGTTGCTGGCCCACGAGCAATCCACCGTGACGCAGGACACTGGATGAATTTTCACCGCTGACTTCATTGGCGACCCGGCCTTCGTGGTAATAACGCTGGGCAGTGGTGGTATTGGGTTGCGACAGTTCAACCAGGTGGTCAAAACCGTCGTAATGGTAGCCGCGAATAACCGAACCTGCGGCGCTGGTCAGTTGTTCCAGACGCCCGAACGCGTCATAGGCCAGGGTTCGCGCCTGATCATCCTTGATCATCCTGCCGTTGGCGTCGTATTCCAGGGTCACGGCCGATGGATAGTCGACATGAGAATGTTTGACTGCGCTGAGTTGTACTGGGTCCGGATTGTCGTAACTGAAGGTGGTCAGGTTCACACCCAGAGGGAACCGCGTCTGTACGGTGAGAAGATTATCCAGTGCATCGAATGTGAACGTCTGCTGAGCAATTTCTTTGCCGTACGGGTCCCGGGGCTTTAGGGGGCCGGCACAGTCGTACTGGATCAGGCGCCCACGCACATCGTAGACAAATTGCTCATCGCGCAACACTTGCGTGCCACGCCTGGACACTTTCTGCGCCAGTTTGCCGGCGAGCGTATAAGTAGACGCCAGCGTCTGATCGGGCTGGCCCTTCACCTGGAAAGTACGGCAGATTTCACGACCGATATCATCATAGGTAAACCGAGTGATCATTTGACGTTTGATCGACGTCTCTTCGGTCTTCGTCCATTCCAGCATCCCCGTCTGGATGTTGTAGTGGAATTCGGTTTTCAGCGAACCCTGCAAGGTTGATAACAAGCGGCCATGGTCATCGTATTCGGATCTGCGTTCGGATCCGAGTACATCGATGCAGGTGATCGGTCGCCCCTCCAGGGAATAGGTAAAGGAGGTTGCTTTGCTGATAGCGCCGTAGGTCGTCGTTTCGGATTTGACGCGCCCGGAAGGGTAATACGTAAAACGACGCTCTCTGCCATTTTCGATACAGGTCAAGGGATGGCCGTTGACGGGGTCGTAAGTCAGGGTCGTGAGCAATGCCCCCGCCTTGCGCTCAGTCAGTAAACCGCCCCTATGGCGCAAATACGTGAATTCGATTTTCTTGCCGTCAGCGCTCTTGTACCACTGCGGCTGGCTGAAACCTGCTTCATAACCGGCCTCGGACTTGCGGCCGCCTACTGTACTTTGCGTCAGGCGATTCAATCCGTCATAGGTTTGCCGGCCCAACACTTTGCCATCGACCTGAATGCCGACCGGCAGCGCTTCGTCACTGTGATCGGCGTAGTCGGTGACCACCTCGCTGGCGTCGGGCAGGACACTGCGAATCATCCGGTCAAAAACGTCGTACTCATATCGAGTGGTATTGCCGGCCGGATCGGTCTGGCTGGTTGTACGCCCGAATCCGTCATAGGTGTAATCGGTTTTGCCAAGACTCTTGTGCTTCAGATTGAAGCTCTCGACCCTCAGGGGTTTACCAAACTCGTTGATGAGGGTAACGGTCTTGCCCATCCCCTGAAGCCAATTCGTTTGCTGGCGAAGGACCGGATCGGCCTCGCTATGTTCGACACGCCCATCGGCATGGAACGTCTTGCAGACCTGGCCCCAGTTATCGAATTCGTAGCGGGTGATCAACGGATAAGGCTTGCCATCGCGCCAATCGGTCAGCGTCACTTCTACCTTGTGACCCGCCGAATCATGAAGGGCGCAATAAAGAGTACGAGACGCAATGAGCCCATCCTCGTCCGGACGGTCGCAGTCCTTTTCCTGAACGGCGATCACTCGTTCCAGGCCATCATAGGTCACTCTTTGTTCGCCGCCGGCGGGATCCGTGGTGACCATCGTGGCCGGTTGTTGTTTGCTGGCGGCCAAAAAGGCCCACCTGGTAGCGGCCGCGTACGGGGTGCCGGGGGCAACCGTTTTGCACACTGCTCGGCCGATCGCGTCGTACTCATGTTCGATACGCTCGCCATCGATACCGACTTCTGACACCTGTAGCCCAGTGAGCGTCGAGAGCACGGCCTCACTGGTCTGCAGCGAGCCATCGAAGCCCTGCGTGCTGGACGTCACCCGCAGCCTGATACCTTCAAGCTCATAGGAGAATTGCGTGCAGGTCTTTTTATCGTTACGGGTAATGCTTTGCTGTTTCATGGCCCCGTGCTTGAGCGGGTCCTTTGGCGTATTCAGGTAACTCCTTTGGGTTTTCGAACGCAGGATCTCAACCCCCTCCACGCGCTCGAAATAACGCTCTTCAACCGGTAAGACAGATGCCAGTTCTGCGCCTTCCAGCGCAGGATGCAACGCATAGTCGTAGTACGTGACAGACGAGGCGCCACTCGCGGCCGCAGCGCTGACCGTTCTCTTTTTCTGGAACCTGGTGAAACCCAGCGGATCCTCCGGGCAGTTGTCCCCACCGCTTGCAGGATAATACTCCGACAAAGTCGTCACCCCACTCGGCTCGACATGTTTGAGCAGGTTGCCTTCGCCGTCGAACTCGGTGACGGTGGTTTCCTCGCGCTTCTGTTGGGTGCGCCGATCGAAATAAGTCACCGTCTGAACTTTCGGCATGCGGAACTGAGCCGGTTGCTCATTGAACAGTTTGGTAACCGAACAGTGATACTCGGTGGCGATTGTGGTCTGGGCATTGCCACATGTCGTGACCTCTGCGACCAGCAAATGGAATTTGTTGTAGGTGCGGTTAATCCGGGTGTGCACCTTGCCATTGACCACTAATTTCTCGTCCGAGGTATAGACGTAGTGGTCGGGCGCCAGGTAGAGAGGATCTATGTCATTGTCCCTGGCCGGGATGAGGCCCTGCCCGAGAAAGTTATGGTTGGAATACGTATATACCTTGCAAAGCCTGGGTTGGCGCCGGCCTGGGTAAATATCGTGAGCGATGACAAACGGAAGTGTTCGCTGCACGCCACTTACGAAGCGGTGACCTTGACGCTTGTAGCGAATGATTTCTACGCCGCGCAATGGATTGACGACGCGGCACAGATAGCTGGCCTCATCAATGACTTCATATTCCAGATCCCAACCTTTGCCGAGCGGAAGTTCGATTGCCGTTACCCGACTATTTTTCAGGATCAGGTTGTAGTCGGAACTGGACGAGGTATCGGGATGCCGGGTCAATGTCACCTGACCGGCCTTGCGCGTAACTCTCAACAGGCATCTCTTGGCGTCACAGACTTCGGTCAACATGGCAAACTGATTGAACGTCTCATGCTTGAGCGTGATGCTCACACCGTTCGCCGCGACAATTTTTTCTGCTACCGCGATATGAGTGCCGGCCTGAACTTTAAGCAGTTCACGCCGACCATCGCGGTATCGAACTTCATAGCGCCCTGCCCCGGTCACCAGTACCCTGGCAGTTTGCAGTTTCATTTCCTTGAACTTCAGGCCCGCAGATGTCTCGACAGCCTTGTAGCGCTCGCCGTTGGACAGCGTCATGACTTTGCTGCGCACGTCATACTGAGTCATGGTCAACGACCAGCCGAGGCCGAAACCGGCATCCACCTGATTGAGCGGGTTGAAACCCAGTGAAAGTGCAACCTCAGGGCCATTGAGATCCGCCGAACACAACTTGCCTAACGAAAAGGCGCACGTATACATGCCCGTGCGGGGGTCAACGCCTCCGGAAACAAACTCACCAAAGTTGAAAGCATTCGAGTGAACGGCGGAGGATGAATTACTTTTCATTGAAAACGTCCTTTATTTCCAGATTCAGATATTGGCCAGTCAGGTTGGCCAGCGAAAACTCGCTGGCCATGTATCGAAATCAGACAAGCTGTTTCATTGACCGCTTGGACTCACCCAGAACAAAAGTACGTTGTTCTTTATCACCATCAATACTAAGCCTGTGCTCCGAACCGAACTCATCGACCACTGCAAACTCGAATGCGCTTTCATTCTCCCGCGCCACTTGCAGGTCCGCGGAAACATACTGAACAAGCGTCAATTGTCCAGGCACTTTGTTAATCGGGACGGTTATGTAGCCGAGCGGGCTGCGAAACGTTGTTTTCAGCCCATAAATCGGCGCCATGTAACCATAAAAACATCTGCGACCATCCTGTGTGTCGGGAATATTGCCGGACACATAAACCTGCACCGCATTTTCGGAATCATAAGGGTCAAGTTTCACCTCACTGCTATACCAGTCAAGGAGGTGAATCTGCCGGCCCTCTGCTTGCAGAGCAATATGATAATGCTGGACCCAGTCATATTGGGCTCGCTGCTGTTTCTCATCATATTTACTCAATGAAAAACTACTCAGCGGATACTCTTTAGGCGGAATCGCCTCCAGCGTCACACTGCTGTCAAAGCCGACTCCATTGCTTCGCAATACCACTGAGTCCATGACGATTTCGGCAGCGACTTCCATGATTCCAGGCCTGGAGGCGGAAACCCAAAACTCAAGAATTTGTACAGGATCAGAAACGTCACTTTTGCGATTGTCATTAACACGCGGAACTTCTATAGCCCGCGGTGCCCCACCCGACATTTCATGGGCATACCGATTTTCCTGCACGGATACGCTCCAGTCACCTTCAAGAGGTCGAGCGCCGTTATAGGCAATCAGCCGCAGTGTTTGTAATGCAGGATGCCCATACAGTGACGCGCCGTCTCCATTGTTATCGACACCGTGTAAAAGCACCAATACGCGCACTTGCATGCGACCGTTGGCGTAAAGAATCTTATGTTGACCAGACCTTGTGGAGTCGGTTTTCACCTCGATACGGGAAATATTAAGCTGCTCATCAAACATTCAATAACACCTTGGCTAATTAATAAGTTTCGCCTCCATCAGGACGCGCCGAGGCATTGAGACACGGCACTAAAAACAATAAAAGACAGGACATTCGACAAATTAAAACCACGGAAACACCTGAACATAGAAACCAACAACACACATAAACTCTAAAACATTCTAAAAATTCAGATCTCCTGTCACCCGATTTGAAATCACTCCTGCCAACCCTTTAATTCCGGCCTTGCCAGAGGTTCCTCCCCTCCTGACCACGGCAAAATCAAAAGCAGAAGGGGAGCCAACGCGTTATTTATATTTATCAGACTATGTTAGACCGGCAAGAAAACAGTTACTTCCCCCCACATTCAGTCACTCTCTGAGCCCGTCGAAAATCCACTCTCTGAGGATTCACTGTCAGACTCTACATCCGACAGTGGCTCTTCCATTTCAATTTCAATTTTCCGGTCCATGCTGGCGTTTTCCAGATACTCGGTAATCCGCTGCCTCGACGCGTCACTCAAGGGATTATTCACCAGACCAACGAATAAATTCTGTGTATCCGGGATATCGAACAGCTCATCCCCCACCTCTGAAATATTATTATTCTGCAACGCCAACACCTCGAGTTCTTTCAGCGAATCTATTCCTGAAGGAACGCTGGAAAGATTGGCGTCATACAGCATCAATTCCGTTAAATCCGGCATGAAGCCTACAGGTGGAGCAACTGTCAGAGGATTGCGTGCCAGGTTCAACAATGTAAGCGTTTCCATTCTTGCCAGCCCTTCAGCCGTCATATCAGAAAGTCTAAGCGAGCAACTATCCAACGTGAGTTGCAGCAGTTCACGCATTTGAAAGATCCCTGACGGGAATTCCTGCATCTCTACGCCAGTCACCTTCAAGTATTTAACATTGGGAAAACTGTCAAGAAACGCGCCTATCCGTGCGCCTGGTTTTTCTGCGGTCAATATTAACTCTGTTACATATTCAAACCTGGCAGACAGCCTTGGTAGCTCACCGGAAAAATCGACGCTGGAAGAAAAATGATAGTCACCGTACCCCCATCTCGAAACGGACTTGCGCCGCCAGATATCTTGCAGCTTTGCGCTGAATTGCTCGCGAGCCTGACGTTGCTCCGCGGGGGTTGGCGCTCTCCCCTGTCCCGACGAATCCGCATGAGGTGACGGCTTATCGGCACTCCATATCGACAATTCACTGCACAACGTCGCGAACTCTTTTTCCAGCCTCATCATTACGCCGGCCAGATCACTCTTTAAACGCTCGTTGATAAACGTCGTCACCTCCTCACCCGAAAGCTGCGGATAAAGATCATGTACGCGGTCAACAACGGTCTTTGCCGATGTCGGATTGTTATCGGCGCCGCCTCGCAGCTTCCACGCTTGCCTGTATTGCGCGGCGGCAGAGTCGACCGTCATTGGAATCGGCGCCAGCCCCAGCAGTTCGCTCACAGCCTGGCGCGATGGCAACGGCTGTGCACGAATCAATCGCTGCAGCGTTTGCCCTCCTCCCTCCGCCACACCGAAGGCCTGACGCTGTACGGGCAGTAACAGGAACCAGACAGCCGAATACAGATCGCTCATGCCTTTGGACGATGAACCCTCGGGGCTGCTGATGACATACCCGGCGTCCTGCCGGACCAGTACGTGATGGAACGAAGTCAGCACATCGCCGATAGCCGTCAAAACCTTCCCGTCAAACACATCCTGACGAATCTCGATACGGACATCTCGCGGCCACTGCGCAAGGCGTCCGATCATATGCAACGCCAGTCGGTCACTGTCCGGACTGGATACCGAATCCAGATAAATCCCTTCACAGGCTCTTGCGAGACGAACATCGCGCAGCACTAACAGCGCCTCTTCTGCCATTTGCCGTGGCATTCCCGGTTGGTTATGCATATGCAGACGCTCGGCAGCGCTTGCGTTGCCCCACAAGGCCTCGGCTGCCGCTTTGGGCAAGTCAGGAAAAATCCGCCGCATCTGCAACGTGTTTTCATCACAGTCAAGTTCGAACGCACGCTCATGATTCTGAAAGAGCGCGGCGCGGTCGCGCTGGGCAATGCTTGCGCCAGGCTCGCCTTCGCGCAACTGCAGCAGAGCCTGCAACTGCGGATCGACCTGGGCGCGCACTAGCGGATCGGGATGTTGCATTTGTGTGATGAACGTGTGGATTTTCTGATCGAGGCTCAAGCGCCTGAGGGCGTCCTGCAGCAAGACGAGGGACCGAGCGTAAGCGGGGGAATCGCGTGCCAGCGTTTCATCCATCCCACTAACGGCAAGAATGCGTGTAATCGTGACCTCGGAAAAGCCGTCCACTGAATACCCGACGCGGTGAAACAGTTCTACCGTTCGCCTCCTTAACGAATTGAGTCTTGCAGGGTGATTACGCGAATCACTGCTTTGCAGAGGGACCCAGAACCTGCCCTCGCTATCCGGCTTCAGAAGCGGGCCGGAAGGGTTGAGTTCTCTGGCTAGCGTGGCGCGAAACAGGCCACTCTCGGCGTCCAGGACCACTTGCACGAAATGGTTGTCGGCTACGGCCACATACTGACGCTGCCTGAACCTCCGGATGCCCTGCGCATCGGGCTCGCCGAGGCTTTTGTCGATGTGTATCCAGTAATCTGCCAGCGAGGGCGTCGCGGCAAGCTTCGAAAAATCGTCGAACGCGAAAGACATCGGGCTCACACTCAAACTGCTCGCCTGCGTCACCGCGACCAAGTCTGGCCGGTAGGACGGGTGCAAGTGTTCCGGGCGAGGGGGGAGAGGTAAATGCGGCATTGCTGGAGAGGGGTACGCTGGGCGATGTGGTTCATTCGCGCTGAAATCGGGTGTTTTGGCAGGGGCAGGAACAGGTTTGATCTTTGGCGGTTTACCAGCCATGAATGCTCATCCTTGAGGTTTGGTTAGTTGGGCCCCGTAACACTGCAGGGCCAAAAAATAATCTGACGCGCCAATACAGGGCTGTCAGGACAATCAGTTTATCGGCTTATCCGGTGTAAACCGGTATATAGGTGTACTACATTTATCGCATTAATAAACAACGACGCCAATTAGTTCTCGATGTGTGACTCGCGAAGCTTGTTGACGTAGACGAAAGCGCAGTCACTATCAACTAGCTTATTCGACCTGTTTGTTTTTAGCCCCTCAGGTGCTGGCCCAGGTATAAGTGCCCGACACGAATACCGGTAATTCACATCCGCGCCAGACCACAAACGTGCGCAGCCACTTAATGGAATAATTTTGAAGTTGCTGTAATGCCGGCTCGACAAAGCATTGCCACTGCTACGGACAACCTACCCGTTGAACTTGATGGCGACACCGATCTGGAAGGTTTTCCCGCTTTCGCTGGAAACCCGGAACGCACGTATACAAGGCAGGACCGGACCCTCCTCGTTTTCATCATCCACACGATCTATTACAGCGACAGTGTTCAGTACCGCCAGAGTGAAACGTCCCTTTTCATTACTGGCTCGCCAACCATTTCGCAATGGTTCTCCCAGTCTCATATTGAATCAGCGGCAAGACTCAGAAATAACATGCCTCCTACTAATTCCGCTTGAGCAGAAAGGCAAGAAACCTCAACAACCGGTAAAAACAGATAAAAACCCGCCGCCACCGTCAATTCGCAAAACCCGGCAGAACTGTATTTTTTATTCGATAGCAGGCGGAATCAATGCTCATCGTTATAAACGAACTTGGGCATTTCCCAATGAAAACGAATGGCCAGCAGACGTAACAAAAACCCGCCGAACAGGGTAATCAGAATGGCTTGTTCACCTGGCACGTTCAGATACAGGCACAACATGTAACACCAGGCGGCGGCGAACGACACGCTGGCATACAGTTCTCGGCGGAAGATCAACGGGATGTCATTACAGAAGATATCGCGCAGGATGCCGCCGAAGACACCGGTGATCACACCGCTGACCGAAGCCACCAGCATGCCGTGGCCCATTTCCAGAGCGGTCATGCAGCCGATCAGGGTAAACGCCACCAGACCGACGGCATCGAGCACCAGAAACAACGAACGCAGATGCCGCATCCAACGTGCAGTGAACACGGTCAACATTGCCGCAGCGGAGGTCAGCACCAGGTATTCCGGGTGTTTGACCCATGTCAGCGGGTAGTGCCCGAGCAGCACGTCACGCACCGAACCGCCGCCCAGCGCCGTGACACACGCAATCAGCACCACGCCGAACCAGTCCATGCCGCGACGGCCCGCAGACAGCGCGCCCGTCATGGCTTCAGCGGTAATGGCGATCAAATAGAGCATTAGCAACATGGTGGCGATCCTGGCAGGAAGGCGCGCAGTCTAGCCATTTCGGTGCAGCACCAAAAGAGGGCGAGAACACCCGCCACAAAAAGCCGCCAACCCGGTATCAGAACTTGATGAAGTGCTTGCGGTAATGCTGCAGTTCGGCGATCGATTCACGGATGTCGTCCAGCGCCAGGTGCGTGCTGCCCTTCTTGAAGCTGTCGCGTACGTCCGGCGCCCAGCGTGCGGCCAGCTCTTTGAGTGTGGAGACGTCAAGGTTGCGGTAGTGGAAGTAGCTTTCCAGCGCCTTCATGTGGGTATAGAGGAAGCGGCGATCCTGGCAGATGCTGTTGCCACAGATTGGCGACTTGCCCTTGGGCACCCACTTCTCCAGAAACGCGATGGTTTCGGCTTCGGCTTCGGCCATGCTGACGCGGCTGTCGCGAACGCGTTGGGTCAGGCCGGAGTTACCGTGGGTACGGGTGTTCCACTCGTCCATGCGTGCCAGCACTTCGTCGCTGTGGTGAATGGCGATCACCGGTCCTTCGGCCAGCGTGTTGAGGTCACTGTCGGTGACAATGGTGGCCATTTCGATGATGACGTCGTTGTCCGGATCAAGACCGGTCATTTCCAGGTCGATCCAGATCAGATTCTGTGGGTTCTGCATATTTCGGCTCCTAGGCAATGCTGCGCAGTTTAGCCTAGGCCGGTGCCCCGGCGTGCTAAACTCGTGGCCGTTTTACCTAATCGCTGCATTCTTCAGACGGAACACCCATGGCCAAACGCCAACTCAATCGTCGTCAAAACTGGCGCATCGAAAAGATTCAGGGCGAGCGCGCCGCACGCGCCGCCAAACGTGAGTCCTCGGCTGTCGAGGCGCTCGAAGGTGGCGACCTCGGCCCTGAGCAGCACGGTCTTGTGATCGCTCACTTCGGTGTGCAGGTCGAAGTCGAGGCCAAGGACGGCGAACTCGCCGGCCAGGTGTTCCGTTGCCACTTGCGCGCCAACCTGCCAGCGCTGGTGACCGGCGATCAGGTCGTCTGGCGTGCCGGCAACCAAGGCATCGGTGTGATCGTCGCGCAATTGCCGCGCACCACCGAGCTATGCCGTCCGGACAGTCGCGGCCAGCTCAAGCCTGTAGCGGCCAACGTCGACATGATCGTCATCGTCTTCGCCCCGCTGCCCGAGCCCCACGCCAACCTGATCGACCGCTATCTGGTCGCGGCCGAACACGCTGGCATCCGTCCGCTGTTGCTGCTGAACAAGTTCGACCTGATCGACGAGCAGAATGCCCCGGCACTCAACGCCCTGCTGGCGGTTTACCGCACGCTCGGTTATCCGGTACTGGAAGTGTCCGCGCACCACGGCGACGGCATGGAACAACTGCAAAAGCAGCTCGACGGGCGCATCAGCGTGTTCGTCGGCCAGTCCGGCGTCGGCAAGTCGTCGCTGGTCAACAGCTTGCTGCCTGAAGTTGAAACCCGTGTCGGGCCGTTGTCCGAGCTGTCCGGCCAAGGCACGCACACGACGACCACCGCGCGCCTGTTCCATTTTCCGGGCGGTGGTGAACTGATCGACTCCCCGGGCATCCGCGAATTTGGCCTGGGCCACGTCAGCCGCGCCGACGTCGAAGCCGGCTTCATCGAGTTCAACGACCTGCTCGGCACCTGCCGCTTCCGCGATTGCAAGCATGATCGTGAACCGGGTTGTGCACTGCTCAAGGCTCTGGAAGATGGCCGCGTGCAGCAACAACGAATGAACAGCTACCGCTCGATCATCGCCAGCCTGCCTGAAAACGGCTATTAAACAGGCGCACCGGCAGCCCTGAAACACAGGGCTGCCGGCTGTAGGATCACGCCTGACAAATCCTCAGAACGCCTAAACGTCAGACCTTTCTGTAGGGCTTTAGCACGCCTGTTTGCAGGACATTTCTCTTTTACCGCCAGCACCTTGTAGGCCTCACGCAGATGCCTACATTCAGTTCCTCCTTCGCACTGTCGCGACCTCCGAGGAACCCCATGCAAACCTATCATTTGTTCATCAGCCATTCGTGGAACTATTCCCACGCCCACGACAACCTCGTACGCCTGCTCAGCGCGCAACCCGGTTTCACCTTCAAGAATTTCTCCGTGCCACCGCACAACCCGATCATGGGCGCGCAAACCGACAAGCAACTGGAAGAGGCTATCGAGAACAAGATCCGCCCTTGCTCGGCAGTGCTGATCATGGCCGGCATGTACTCGACGTACAGCAAGTGGATCAACAAGGAAATCGAAATCGCCAAGCGCATGGGCAAAGTGATCATCGCGATCAAGCCGTTCGGGGCCGAGCGGATTTCCACCGTCGTACGCAACGCCGCTGATGCCGAGTGCGCGTGGAGCACCAAAAGCATCGTCGCCGCCATTCGCCTGCATACGGCGGTGTAATCATGCGCAAGGGACTGTTTATCGGCATCAACCACTACGCCCACGTCACGCCACTGAGCGGCTGCAACAACGATGCAATGGCCATGGCTTCGGTGCTGGAGCGTCACGCCAGCGGGCGCCCGAACTTCAGCAGCAAAGTGCTGACCTCATCCGAGGAGAACCTGACGCTCACGGCCATGAAACAGCACATTCAAAGTCTGTTCTCGGGCGACTGCGATGTGGCGCTGCTGTACTTTGCCGGCCACGGCCAGTTCGACACCAGCATCGACGAAGGGCTGCTGATTCCACAGGACTTCAAACACGGCGGGGAAGGCATTCGCATCAGCGACATTCTGGAGTGGGCGGACAAGGCCCCGCACATCAAGAACAAAATCATCATTCTCGATTGCTGTCAGGCAGGCGCAGCCGGCGCCATGCGCAATTTGCGCGGTGGCAGCAGTGTGATCGGCGAAGGCATGACCATTCTCACCGCGTGCAAAAAAGAACAGTCCGCCCTCGAAAGTCGCGGCCACGGCGTATTCACCGACCTGCTGTTACAGGCGCTGCACGGTGGCGCCGCGAACGTGCTCGGCAAGGTCACGCCGGGTAGCGTTTACTCGTTTGTCGACAATGCCTTGGGTGCCTGGGAGCAGCGCCCGGTGTTCAAGACCAACGTGTCGCAGTTCGTGCCGTTGCGCGAGGTAGCACCGCTGATTGCCGAACAAACCCTGCGCAAACTCAAGGACTGGTTCCCCGAGCCGAGTTTCGTCTTCAGGCTCGATCCCAGCTACGAGCCCACCGAAGCAACGTTCGACCCCGATCACGGCGCCGTCTTCAAGCAACTGCAAATGTGCAACCGCCACAGCCTGGTCGAACCGGTCGATGCCGAGCACATGTATTACGCCGCCCTCAACTCCACCGGTTGTCGCCTCACCGCCCTCGGCGCCTACTACCGCGAACTCGCCCTCAAAGGACACTTCTGATGCCCGTCTTCATCAGCTACCGCCACATGGATCGCGCCCACGCCATCGCCATCAACACCCGACTGATGCAGGCCAACATCAAAACCTACCTCGACGTACTGGATCCGGAATCCCAGACCACCGAAGACATCACCGGGGTCATCACCCGCAACATCACCGAATGCACGCACCTGTTGGCGGTGGTTTCGGAAAAAACCGCGCTGTCGTGGTGGGTGCCGTTTGAAATCGGTGAGGCGACGATCAGCAACCGGCGGATCTGTTCGTTCAAGACCGGGCCGACGGAATTGCCGTTGTACCTGGATAAGTGGCCGAAGCTGAGCACAGAGAGTGATCTGAATTTCTTTATCGATGCGTATCGTGAGGAAGTGTCGACCAAGCGCTCGATAATGCTGGATTCGAGCAACGAATCGTTCAGCGGCACCTATAAACGCAACGCCGAGATTTTCCATGAACAACTGAAAAACCGGATTCGGCGGGGGTTCTGACCGACGTAAAAAAGCCGCGACACCATCGCGGCTTTTTAACTTTCAAAGGCTGGGTGCGACTCTATCCAGCTTCCAGCCCAACGCATCCAGTGCGTCACAGCCGTTCTGAAGCAGGATATGCGCGGCGCTGGCGAAGTGTTCCAGATCATGACCTTCGGCATCGTTGACGCACAGGCAACTGACGCTGTTGAGCATCTTGCGCAGGATGTTCAAGCGATGCTTTGCGGTTTCGAGAAGGGCCGAGGCCTTGGCTTCGGTGTCGATGTAGAGCGTGGGGGTGGTGCTTATGTTGCCTTGCAGCGGACGATAAATAGCCATGGTCAAACTCCAATGGTTTATGGACATTCCATCTTGGTTCGACCGGCTAAGATCGGTCACTGGATTGAACAGTGACAGAAAGGACTATAGGCAGAGTCCGTGAGATTTAGAACCATTGCCCAGGAGTTTCAGAACGATCCTACAGCCAGTTCAGCCTCGCGTTTGGCGATGGCTGCTTCCAGCTCTGGAGAGCGTTTGGCCCATTGTTCAGGAGGGAGTGGTTTTGACCATTCGATGATGTCGGGATAGGGCAAATCGGGTGGCGGGTTCAACTTCCAACGCTCAAGCACATCGATCAGCAAAGTGTTGAAAATGAATATTCCGCAGAACCCCTCCCAGAGAACGGTTACGAACCAGCCTCTTAACTTCGCGGCTTTGATCAGATCATCCAGATAAGTCGCCCAGATTCCTTTTGACCTGTCGAAACGGGCGGTTTGATCCTCGACAGCCTCTGGCCCGATCTCCATATAACTGCGCATGCATTCCCACAGAGCCATCGCCGTGGTGCCACCGCCACAGTTGAAGCCCAGCGAAAAGTGCTTGTTGTCGTCCGTGGCTTGCGGGTCGGGGTTTTCGAAACCGATGACCAGTAGACCCATTGTGGCTTTGCCGGCCTGACTGACTGATGAATGCTGGGTGGCAGCCGCTGTAACAGTTTCCCAGGGGACAACCCAGTACTCGCCGTTGTCGCGGGGGACGCAGACTTCGCGGCGTTGGCGGTTGAAGCGTACGGGTAAGGGGACTTTTCGGAAGAGGCCTTGGATCAGAAACAGTGCTGGAACACCCGTGATTATTCCTCCACCGATGAGTGCAAAAGCACTTAGGTCTGGCGCAATGTTCCTAAACCCATAAGCCATAGCTAAAAACAACATCACTCCAGGCCAAAGCACCATCACCGCAGATCCGATGCTGTAATTACCAATATCGAGAAACACCTCGTTCTTGCGCCAGATGATGTTGAGCACATCAGAAGGTTTTCTACCGGTGGGAATAGGTAATGGCGCGAGATAGTCATTACGGGAGAACATCCTTTTTTCCGTTGTGCCTGCCGGTGGCGTACTCATCGCTTGTCCTTGGGTTGCAGGTAAATGGCGCCGGGATGATCCTCACCGAGCGGATAATTCGGTACACGATCAAGTTCAGGCGTTGGGTCGGCTCGCAGCGCTACGACACCCGTGGAGTTGTTCAAGGTAAAAGCCAAACCTCGCTCCCCGCCGATAAAACTTCGAGCGCCGAGTATCGCGATCAGTGGGGTGCGATAACGCAACCTTAGCGACAACGTGCTGGGTGGTGTGTTCAGCAAGTCTTTCACCTCTTTGAAAGGACCGCTTATACGTAGCCCCTGACCTTCCTCGAACGGTATCCACTGGCAACTGCTGTCGGACAACCAGAAGGGCGTCATATCGCGCCACGGCCTCGGCGCCTTGTAGCTATTGGTCGGGCTGTTCTTGATCAGATGCCGATAGACCTGAGCATCCGACCTCAAGCCAACTCGCTTTGAGCCTGCTTGGCCAGTTCAGCCTCGCGTTTGGCGATGGCTGCTTCCAGCTCTGGAGAGCCTTTGGCCCATTGTTCCGGCGGGAGTGGTTTTGACCATTCGATGATGTCGGGATAGGGCAAGTCGGGAGGCGGGTTCAACTTCCAACGCTCTAGCACATCGATCAGCAAAGTGTTGAATATGAATATTCCGCAGAACCCTTCCCAGAGAACGGTTACGAACCAGCCTCTTAACTTCGCTGCTTTGATCAGATCATCCAGATAAGTCGCCCAGATTCCTTTTGACCTGTCGAAACGGGCGGTTTGATCCTCTACAGCCTCTGGCCCGATCTCCATATAACTGCGCATGCATTCCCACAGAGCCATCGCCGTGGTGCCACCGCCACAGTTGAAGCCTAGTGAAAAGTGTTTGTTGTCTTCCGATGCGTGCGGGTCGGGGTTTTCGAAACCGATGACCAGAAGGCCCATCGTGGCTTTGCCGGCCTGACTGACTGATGAATGCTGGGTGGCGGCGGCTGTCACGGTTTCCCAAGGGACGATCCAATACTCGCCGTTTTCGCGAGGGACGCAGACTTCGCGGCGTTGGCGGTTGAAGCGTATGGGTAAGGGGACTTCGCGGAAGATGCCTTGAATCACAAATATTGAAGGGATGCCTATGATCAATAACGCCGCAATCCAGATCAGCCCGGGGTCTGGAGTGATGAAGCCCATAAATACAAATACCATCAGCGACGGCCACATCACCATGACCGTCGAACCGATGCTGTAGTTACCAATATCGAGAAACACCTCGTTCTTGCGCCAGATGGTGTTGAGCACATCACAAGGCTTTTCACCCGTGGGAATGGGTAATGGAGCCAGATAATCATTACGCGAGAAAATCCTTTTTTCCGTTGTGCCCGCCGCTGGCGTACTCATCGCTTGTCCTTGGGTTGCAGGTAAATGGCGCCGGGGTGATCCTCGCCGAGCGGATAATTCGGTACACGATCAAGTTCGGGCGTTGGATCGTCTCTCAGCGCTATGACACCCGAGTTGTTGTTCAAGGTAAAAGCTAAACCACGCTCCCCGCCGATAAAACTTCGTGCGCCCAGAATCCCGGTCAATGGCGTGCGATAACGCAACCTTAGCGACAACGTGCTGGGTGGTGTGCTCAGCAAGTCTTTCACCTCTTTGAAAGGACCGCTTATACGCAGGCCCTGACCCTCCTCGAACGGTATCCACTGGCAACTACTGTCGGACAACCAGACGGGCGTCATGTCACGCCATGGACGGGGAGGTTTGAAATTGCCGGTTCGACTGTTTTTGATCAAATGTCGGTTTTCGAGAGTATCTACCGGATCACCGACCATGCTCAGTTCCAGGTAGACACTGCCTGGCTCGGCGCCCGGCAAGTCGATGGTTACTGAATCAATAGCGCTGACGAAAGCCAGGCCGGAACGGCCATTATCAGGCGCCGGCTTGGAACTGCTTTGCATGGTGACCCGTGGCGTATAGAGGATGAGGTACAAACGGTCGAGTTCGTCCTGTTGGGCTTTGGGCGCAATAGGCTCCAAGTCGTTAGCTCGGGCCTTAGACCAACAGCAATTGTTCAGGAAGTTTTGCAGCGGTGTTTTCTCAAAAATCCAGGCAGTCAAGTACAGCACGCCAAGGCCCAGAATGATCCAGTTCAACGGCCCCATGTAGAGCGTGTAGCGCAAGATGGCGACTTCCGCAGTTATTGAACCTGCCAAGGCGCGGGCGGTGTAGCCAAACCCTAACATCGCTTGGGCGCCGAAGGCTGCTACCTGTCCTCCAACCGCGATTTGGCGCATCTGCAGCCATGGATCGACTTGGTTTTGGGAATTCTCGATCTGTATCTGCAAGGATTGGAATTCGTTTATTGCAGCACCAGTAGAAAGCGCACCAATCACCCCACCAAACAACGTAAGCGCCGGCGCCGCAGATGAACGAATAAAAAACCGATCCTTCCCCAACCCCATCCGCACCTGACTATCCACCACCGCCACCAACGCCGCCGCCCCATACAAACTCGCCGACACCGTGTCATTCACTCGCCGGGCAT
>NZ_JBIUWN010000069.1:0-27475 GCF_044743485.1 Pseudomonas sp. NPDC087614
TAAAATGCCGGCCTTTTCCACCGACACCGCCGGAAACCGCCGTGAGCAAAGACCCCGATCGCATTTTCGCCCAGCCTTTGGCCCAGGTGCCTGACTTCGCCTTCAACGAGGACGTGGTGCGGGTGTTCCCGGACATGATCAAGCGCTCGGTGCCGGGTTACCCGACCATCGTCGAAAACCTCGGCGTACTCGCGGCGCAATTTGCCCAACCGAACAGCGTGCTCTACGACCTCGGTGCTTCGCTCGGCGCCGTGACTCAGGCCTTGCGCCGTCACGTGCGCACCGATAGTTGCCGGGTGATCGCGGTGGATAACTCGGCGGCGATGGTTGAGCGTTGCCGCGAATACCTTAACGGTCAGGATTCGATGTTCCAGGAGTTGCTGCCAGTCGAAGTGATCGAAGGCGACATTCTCGCCCTCGACTTCCAGCCTGCTTCAGTAGTGGCGCTGAACTTCACCCTGCAATTCATCGCCCCGGATCAGCGCACGGCGTTGCTGTCGCGCATCCGCCAATCGCTGCTGCCGGGCGGGGCGTTGATTCTGTCGGAGAAGCTGCGCTTCAACGATGTTCAAGAGCACGAATTGCTCACCGATCTGCACGTCGCGTTCAAACGCGCCAACGGCTACAGCGAACTGGAAATCGCCCAGAAGCGCAGCGCCATCGAAAACGTCATGAAGCCCGACAGCCTTGAAGAACACCGCGAGCGCCTGTTAGCCGCCGGGTTCTCGAAAGTCGTGCCGTGGTTCCAGTGTCTTAACTTTGCCTCGTTGATTGCCTTGCCATGATTGATCTGTCCCCCCTCGCCCGCCGCTTGGCAGGTACTCCGCTGGCCGACTGGGCCAACACGCTGCAAGCACAACTCGACAAGAAAATGGAGAAGGGCCACGGCGATCTGGAGCGCTGGCAAAGTGCGCTGGACGCGCTGCCGAAGATCCAGCCGAGCGACGTCGATTTGCTCAACGGCTTGAAGCTGGACACCGATTGCGACGATGCAACCCGCGCGCAAATGCACACCGCGCTGATGGGCTTGTCGCCATGGCGCAAGGGGCCGTTCGATCTGTTTGGCGTGCACGTCGACACCGAATGGCGTTCGGACTGGAAATGGTCGAGAGTCGCACCGCATCTGGATCTGAAAGGCAAACGCATCCTCGATGTCGGGTGCGGCAACGGTTATTACATGTGGCGCATGCTCGGTGCCGGTGCGGACAGCGTGATCGGCGTCGATCCGAACTGGCTGTTCTTCTGCCAGTTCCAGGCTGTGCAGCGTTACCTGTCGGAGCCGAATGCCTGGCACCTGCCGTTCCCGTTTGAAGACCTGCCACCGAACCTTGAAGGATTCGACACGGTGTTTTCCATGGGCGTGTTCTATCACCGTCGCTCGCCGATCGAGCATTTGCTGGCGCTGAAGGACTGTCTGGTCAAGGGTGGCGAACTGGTGCTGGAAACCCTGGTGGTCGAAGGCGACAAGCACCAGGTGCTGGTGCCGGAAGACCGCTACGCGCAGATGCGCAACGTGTGGTTCCTTCCGTCGGTGCCGGCGCTGGAGTTGTGGCTGCGGCGTGCCGGGTTTACTGATATTCGGTGTGTCGACGTCAGCACCACAACGGTTGAGGAACAGCGCGGCACCGAGTGGATGAAGTATCAGTCGCTGAGCGACTTCCTCGATCCGGAAGATCACAGCAAAACCATCGAAGGCCTGCCGGCGCCGATGCGGGCAGTGATTGTCGCGAAGAAATAAACCGATCTACCCTACAAAGGAGATCCCCCCTGTGGGAGCGGGCTTGCTCGCGAAAGCGGTGTGTCAGGCAACATTTTAGTCGCCTGACACGCCGCTTTCGCGAGCAAGCCCGTTCCCACTTTTGGGTTTGTGTTTATTCAATGGGTTTGGCTCGGCGGGCCCGGAAGAACTCGGTCAACACCACGCCACACTCCTGCGCCAACACCCCGCCTTCATACACCACCCGATGATTCAAAAAGCCCTGGGTAAAAAACTGCCCCTGGCTCTGCACAATCCCGGCCTTAGGCTCCAGTGCGCCATACACCACCCGCGCAATGCGCGAATGGACGATCAGCCCGGCGCACATACTGCACGGTTCCAGCGTCACGTACAGCGTACTGCCCGGCAGGCGATAGTTGTTCACCGCCTGAGCGGCGGCGCGGATCGCGACCATTTCTGCATGGGCACTCGGGTCACTGGCGCTGATCGGGCAATTGAAGCCGCGACCGATGATCTCGCCGTCCTGCACCAGCACCGCGCCCACCGGCACTTCGCCGAGGGCGGCGCCTTGCGCGGCGAGGGAAAGGGCTTCGCGCATGAAGTCCTGATCACGGCTGCGGTCGATGATCGCTGCGGGGCGAATCTGGCGCATCACTTCACCTCAATGGCGGCCATCAGGCCGGTTTCCATGTGGTCGATGACGTGGCAGTGGAACATCCACACACCCGGGTTATCCGCCACCAACGCCACTTGCGCACGCTCGTTCTTGCCAAGCAAGTAGGTGTCGGTGAAATACGGAATGACCTTGTGCCGATTCGACGCAATCACCTTGAAGCTCATGCCGTGCAGGTGGATCGGGTGTTGATACTGGGTCATGTTCTTCAGCTCGAAAATATAGCTCTGCCCCAGTTTCAGGGTGGCAATCGGCCGATCCGCACAGGTCTTGTCAGTGATGTCCCAGGCTTTGCCGTTGATCTGCCACAGGCTCGGTGGCTTGCCGTTGTCGACGTTGACCGACACCGAACCGACCCATTCGAAATTGAAGTTGAGTTTTTCGGCATTGGCCAGGTCCGGCTCGGCCACCGGGTTGGCCGGCAAGGCCTTCGGCCACTCGGTCGGAGCATCAGTGTTGGCCACCGAGCGCAGGGTGCCCAGACGCACCGGACCGTTGCGCAGGGACAGCTCTTCACCGGCTGCGGGCGCCTTGATCGCCAGGCAGATTCGCATGCCCGGGCCAAGCCAGTATTCCTTGCCCAGCGGACGTGGCTCCACCGGGTTGCCGTCCAGCGCGTAGATCTGCGCTTCGACGCCGGGAATGTTGATGCGATAAGTCAGGGTATTGTCGAGGTTGAGCAGTCGCACCCGAGTGATCTGCCCTGCTGGCAATTCGATCACTGGCGTTGGCACGCCGTTGATGGTCGACAGGCGCCCGGCCGTGCCGCCACGCGCTGCTTCACGGGGAATGCTGAATTCGACGAAATTGCCTTCTTCGTCGATGTGCCAGTTCTTCAGGCTCAGGGTCTTTTCGTATTTGAACCCGGTCGGCTCGCGCTCTTCGATGATCAGCGGCCCGACCAGCCCGCGCCCCAGCTCTTCGCTGCTGCTGACGTGCGGGTGATACCAGTAGCTGCCGGCGTCCGGCACACGAAATTTGTAGTCGAAGTATTCACCCGGCAACACCGGCAACTGCGAAACGTACGGCACGCCGTCCATTTCCAGCGGCAGGCGAATGCCGTGCCAGTGAATGGTGGTCGCGACCGGCAAGTGGTTGATGAAACGCACCCGCAGCCATTCGCCCTGACGCACGCGCAATTCAGTGCCCGGCGCCGTCGGGCCGAACGCCCATGCCTCGGTCTTGTGCCCCGGCACCAGCTCCACGTCCAAAGGCGCGGCGATCAGCTCGTAGTCGTGACCCGCTTGAGCGTCAGCCATTTTGCCCAGCCAGTAACGCGACGCGCCCCCCGCTCCCACACCAACGACAACAAGACCGGCCAGGCCACCGAGGATTTGGCGACGGGTAAAGGACATGAACTCAACTACCTCACGTATCAGCGACAGACCCTGAAGGCCCGTAAAAGGCGAATACGATACACCTGCGGATGAGAAACAGTAAGGGTGACCTTAGGCCGCACATCATCTACAGCCCTATGGCCGCAGCCCCGTAATCAGGTGGATGACGCCGTCCTCCAGTTCCATGACGCCCGCAACACCGGCATTGCTCAGTGCCTCACGATCCATACGCGATACATCACGCAACGCCACACGCACCCGGGTCAACGCCGCTGGTTGCTGGGATTGGAGGTTATCCACTCCCCCCAGCGCCGCCACGATCTCTGTGCTCAGGCCGCCAACAGGTTCGGCCTGTACTGGCGGCTCGTCTGCCACCAGATCCGGGGTCAGTGCTTTCCAGAACGCCGTCTGCAATTTATCGAACATTTTCAGTTCTCCAGTGCCCGTAAAGTATCGACCGTCGCCTCGTGATACAGACGCAGCGCCTCGCGCACGTCTTCAGCACTCTCAAGCCCCTGCACCTGCTCGGCAATGGCCTTGCAGTCGAGCAGATCCAACTCGCGCACTGCGGCTTTGATCGCCGGAATCTGCGGCACGCTCACTGACAGCTCATCCACGCCAAGTCCGAGCAACAACGGCACAGCCGAGCGTTCAGAAGCCATCGCACCACAGACGCCGACCCATTTGCCGTGGGCATGCGCAGCCTTCACGGTCATCGCAATCAGGCGCAATACCGAGGGATGGAAGCTGTCCGCCTGGCTGGCCAGACGAGGATGATCGCGATCCATGGCCAGCGTGTATTGCGTCAGATCGTTGGTGCCGATCGAAAAGAAGTCCACATGCGGCGCAAACACGTCGGCCATCAATGCTGCCGCCGGCACTTCGATCATGATTCCCAGCTTCGGCCGTTCAACGATGCCCAGCGCCAGCGCTTCCTGCTCCAGCATCTGCCGAGCCAGATGCAGCTCCGAGAGCTGCGCCACCATCGGCAACATGATGTGCAGACGCGTCAGATGGACACAGCCCAGGATGGCCCGGAACTGCTCGCGCAAAAGCTGCGGGCGCTCCAGACACAGGCGAATCCCGCGCAGCCCCAGGAACGGGTTGGTTTCACTGTCCATCGGCACGTAGGCCAGCGGTTTGTCGCCGCCGACATCCAGCGTGCGCACCACCAGATTGTGCGATGGCCCCACAGCCCGGGCGATGGCGCTGTAAGTCGATACTTGTTCGTCGCGAGTGGGTGCGTGATTGCGATCCAGATAAAGAAACTCCGAACGTAAAAGCCCCACACCGGCGCCTCCCAGGGTCATCGCCTGCTCGGTCTCACTCAGCGAGGCAACGTTGGCCGTCACCTCGACGTGATGCCCGTCGCGGGTACAGGCTGCCTGCGTTGCGTTTGCGTGTTCGTGTTGATGGCGCTGGCGTTGTTGATCATGCCTGATCTGCCATTCATTGATCGCCACGGGATCCGGGTCTATGTGCAGCTCGCCCCGGTCGGCATCGAGCAACACGCGCGAGCCACTGACCAACGCCAGCATTTGCATGGGCATCCCGCAGATCGCCGGCAAGCCACAGGCGCGGGCGAGAATCGCGACGTGACTGGTCGCTCCACCGCCAACCGTGGCGAACCCCAATACTTTGTTTGTATCGAGCCCGGCGGTCTGGGACGGCGTCAGTTGATCGGCGATCAGAATGGTCCCCTCCGGCAGCTCCAGCGCATTCTCACGAACCCCGAGGATCAGCTTGAGGACGCGCAGGCCCACATCGACCAGATCCGCCGCCCTTTCGGCCAGCAACGGACTGCCGAGATGCTGGAAAAGTGTCGCTGTTGCCTGCGTGGCCGCGCGCCAGGCAAACGCTGCACTTTTGCCTTCGGCAATCAACGTTTGAGCCTGATCGAGCAGACCCGGGTCTTCGAGCAGTTCCTGATGAGCCTTGAAAATGTCTGCCTGCGCTTCACCCGTGGCGGTGTCGCGCAGGTGCTGCAAGGCCATATCCGCCTCGATCAATGCATTGGCGAGGGCTTCGCGCTCTAAATGCGCCCCGGCGCCGAACTCTTTCACGTCAAGCGTTGGCTCGACGATCTGCATCACCTGGCCCAATGCCGAACCGGGTGATGCGCAGACCCCACGCATGACCGTCAGGGCCTCAGGCTCGACCGCCTCGACCTGCACCGCATCAGGCTTCACATCCACCGCTTCCCCACAGCCCTGGGCCAGTAATCGGGACAGCGTGTTGATCGCGGCTTCAGCGTCTTCGCCCACCGCACTCACCTGCACACGGTCACCCAAAGCGGTCTGCAACGCCATGATCGCCACCAATGACTTGGCGTTGGCTTCAGCCTGCTGTTTGTGCAGATAAATCCTTGCTGAAAAGCCTTTTGCCGCCTGAGCGAACACTGCCGCCGGACGCGCATGCAGGCCATTGAGATTGGGCAATGTCAGTGGTGCGCAGAAAAACCTTTCGCCTTCAGCAGCCGCCGGGGCCTCGCCGGTCGCCCCGCAAGTGGCGAGGCTCAACAACGGCTGGCCGGGGTCAACGAGACCGGTTGGCGCGGTCAGCCAGGTGAATGACTCGCCACTGACCACCAGCATCAGGGTCATCAGGCTGCGGGCGTGCAGCGCGATGTAATCGGCATCGAATTCGATCAGCGCCTGCCCGGCCTCAACCCTCTGGCCTTCCTCGACCAGGCGGGTGAACCCCTGGCCTGCAAGATTGACCGTATCGAGCCCGATGTGCAGCAACACTTGAACGCCGTTGTCATCGGTAATGCTCACGGCATGCCCGCTGGCCTGGACGTTGCTGACCACTCCAGCCAGCGGTGCGCAAAGGGTCGACGACGTCGGATCAATGCACAGACCGTCGCCGATCACCCGGCTGGAAAACACGTGGTCCGGCACTTGATCCAGCGGTATCAGCACGCCAGCCAAAGGCGCCAGCAGTTGTAATGGTTGGGATGTGGCCATGACGTCACCTGCGGTTTTGTTCTTTGAAGTGCCGATGGAGCGCGACGCCCCACCAGCATCGCTTATTTCCACCAGTATTCGACCTGCAATCCGACGTTCGCACCGTGGCGTGCACTGCCGAAGGCACCGGTGTCGGACAGCGCCGAACCTTGGGCCAGTTCATTGGCCGCACGTTTGGCGGCCTCGTTCCAGGTGGCGTACGTGTAATACAGACGCACCTCAGGGCGCGCCCAGAACTCCGGGCCCTTGGGTGACCAGGTCGGGGCAACGGTGAACTTGCTCAGCTTGCGCGTGCCGCCCGGCGCTTCGACTTGATCGTGGCCCAGTTCCGTCACCAGTTTGAACTGTTCGGTGAACGCATAAGTCGGGCGCACGCCCAGAGAAATCCAGTTCTGGTCAGCACCGTCCGGGCGAATGTCTTTCTGATACACCGCCTCGAACTGCCCGCCGAAACGTGGCGTTACCTGCCAGTCGAAAAACTCGACGATCCGATAACTTTTATTGCTGTCGTCCAGTTTGACGTTGCCGGTGTAGCCCAGCCCGGTGCCGGGGCCTTCACCATATTGCAGGGCCAGTTTGTTCTTGCCGCCCAGAAAGTCCTTCTGCACATGCTGAGTGGTGATTGCCCAACCACGGTGGGCGTCACGGCTATCGGGCTTGTCGATATAACTCAAGCCGAACTCAAGCTGACCGCCCGGGTTGGTATTGAAACCGGCCACGTTGAAGTCGTGCCGGTTGATGTAGTCCTTTTGGTACAGGTTGTCCTTGCGCGAGAAGGCGTAGCTGTATTTCAGGTCGCCGATCAACACATCCTCGATCCCGCCGCCCGTAGCGCTCTGGTTCCAGTAGTAGAAATCGGAAATGTGGATGTCATTACGCTTGTAGTAGCGGCGGCCCGCCCAGAGTGAACCGCCATTGAGCGCGGGCAGGTTCGACCACTGTGCGTAGGCCTGCGGCAGGCGAATCGAGCCGTTGTCGTCCTTGAACGTGGGCCGGCGGTCGTAGCGGTTGTACAGCGAGGCCATGCCATCAACGCTAAGCACCGAGCCGTCGTCGAGGCTGTACAAATCCTGGCGTAGCTCAAGCTCGCCATACTGTTCGCACTCGTTGCCCAAACGGTATTTGGTCTGCGCGCCCGGCAACTGGAAACACGATTGGCCACCGCCCTGGGTCGAGCTGCCGACGCCACTGCGCAAGTAACCGCCGAACTCCAGCGCTTGTGATGTTTGTGGTAACGCCAGGCAAAAACCTGCGACTGCAAGGCTACGATTTATTGTTGTTTTCATAAGCCACCCCATTATTTTTGTTGTGTGATTGCATGAAATCGGCGCGCAAAACTCTCCCGCGCAGGGTTCTGCGTGTTTTTTGAAACACTGTTTTTGGTTAGGTGTCAGGGTCGATCAGATGCAGGGCGAACGATTCGTAAGGTCGCAAACTCACCCGTCGATTGCGCAATGGACAGTGCGGATAATTACTTATCAACAACCGCTGGCTCAGCGACTCGTCGATCTCTATCGGCAGTTCGACGTCACACGGTGTGCCATAGAAATTGTTCACCACCAGCAGGCGCTCCCCCGTCCCTTCGCGCAGGTAGGCCCAGACCTGCTTGTGCTCGGGCAGCAACTGTCGATAGACGCCCTCTGAGATCAACGCCTCTGTGCGCCGTAACGCAATCAAATGGCGGTAGTGATGCAGCACCGACTCCGGGTCGTCGCGCTGGTTGGCGACGTTGATGTGCGCGGCATTGGCCGGCACCCCGATCCACGGCTCGCCACGGCTGAAACCGGCATTGGGCTCGGCGTTCCAATGCATCGGCGTGCGCCCGTTGTCACGGGACTTCTGCATGATCGCCGCCATGTTCTCGACATCACTGGCTCCCGCTTCACGCTTGAGCCGGAAGATGTTCAGCGTTTCGACATCGCGGTACTGATCGATATGCTCGAAACCCGGATTGGTCATCCCCAGTTCTTCGCCCTGATACACGAACGGCGTGCCCTGCAGGCAGTGCAGCGCGGTGCCGAGCATCTTCGCCGAGAGTTCCCGATACTCGCCGTCGTCGCCGAAACGCGAAACCACGCGCGGCTGATCGTGGTTACACCAGAACAGCGCGTTCCAGCCACCACCGGCCTGCATGCCGGTCTGCCAGTCAGACAGAATCTGCTTGAGCTGCAGGAAATCGAATTCAGCGTGAACCCACTTTTGCAGGTTCGGATAATCGACTTTCAAGTGATGAAAGTTGAAGGTCATCGACAGTTCTTTTGATTGCGGATTCGAGTAACGAATGCAGTGTTCCAGGCGGGTGGACGACATCTCGCCGACGTTGATCAGGTCGTGCCCTTCGAAGACTTCGCGGTGCATCTGCTGCAAGTACTCGTGGACGTTCGGGCCATCGGTATAGAAGCGTCGGCCGTCGCTGTTGTCCTCGGGAAAATCTGCCGGTTTGGAGATCAGATTGATGACGTCCAGACGGAAACCACCCACGCCCTTGTCCCGCCAGAAGCGCATCATCTTGAACACTTCGGCGCGCACCTTGGGGTTATCCCAATTCAGATCAGCCTGGGTGTGGTCAAACAGGTGCAGGAAGTATTGGCCAGTCTGGGCTTCGTACTCCCAGGCAGAACCACCAAACTTGGACTCCCAGTTGTTCGGCTGATCGCGCCAGATATAGAAGTCGCGATAGGGATTGTCGAGACTGCTGCGCGCCTGCTGGAACCAGACGTGTTCGATCGAAGTGTGGTTGACCACGATATCGAGCATCAGCTTGATCCCGCGCTTGCCGGCTTCGGCGATCAGTAACTCGCAATCGGCCATGCTGCCGTAACTCGGGTCGATCGCGTAGTAATCGCTGATGTCGTAGCCGTTGTCCCGTTGCGGCGAGCGCAGGAATGGGGTGATCCACAAATAATCGACACCCAGCCAATGCAGGTAATCGAGCTTGGCCACGATCCCGAGCAAATCACCTGTCGGGTTGCCTGCGTGGCTGTAAAAACTCTTCGGGTAGATCTGGTAGATCACCGAACGTTGCCAGTCTTGCATGGCTCAATTCCTTCAATAAATGGAAGCGTCAGGCAACCCGATATCCAGGCCGGACAATCTTCATGCTCAGTGCACAGGTCAAAACAAACGGAACAACCATGGCGATGACCATCCCGATCACAAACATCGGGATGAACTGCGGAATGATCGAGATGAAACCGGGCAGGCCTCCGACGCCGATGGCCGATGCCTGAACCTTGTTCAGCGACAGGAAGATGCAGCCCATTGCCGACCCCGTCAGTGCGGCATAGAACGGAAACTTGTAGCGCAGATTGACCCCGAACATGGCCGGTTCAGTGATACCGAAATACGCGGAAATCGCCGAGGTCGACGCCATGCTCTTGTCCCGCGCGTTGCGCGTCATATAGAACACCGCCAGCGCAGCACTGCCTTGGGCGAGGTTCGACATGACGATCATCGGCCAGATGAAGGTGCCGCCTTGGGTCGAGATCAATTGCAGATCGACCGCGAGAAACATGTGGTGCATGCCGGTGATGACCAGTGGCGCGTACAGCAGTCCGAATATCGCCCCGCCGACCATCGGTGCCAGGTCAAACAGCATGACCACGCCTTCGGTGATGAGGATGCCGATGTGGCGCGTCACCGGGCCGATCACGGCCAGCGCCAGCACGCCGGTGACGACGATGGTGGTGATCGGCACCACCAGCAACTGCACCGCGTTGGGCACGCGCGCCCGCAGCCATTTTTCGATGACACTCATGACATAGGCGGCCAGCAATATCGGCAGGATCTGCCCCTGATAGCCGACTTTCTCTATTTGAAAAAGACCAAGGATGTCGAAGTACGGCATTTGCTGGCCGTCCAGCCCGGCCACGGCCTTGCCGTAGTTCCAGGCGTTGAGCAGGTCCGGATGAACCAGCATCAGGCCGAGCACAATGCCGAGGATTTCACTGCCGCCAAAACGCTTGGCCGCCGACCAGCCCACCAGCGCCGGCAAAAACACAAACGAGGTGTTCGCCATCAGATTGATCAGGCTCCAGAGCCCGTCGAGTTTCGGGTAGGCATCCAGCAGGGTCTGCCCTTCGATGAACATGCCCTTGGCACCCAGCAGGTTGTTGATGCCCATCAGCAGACCGGCAATGATCAGCGCCGGAAGGATGGGCATGAACACATCGGAAAACACCCGCACCAGACGTTGCATGGCGTTGATCTTCTCGACACTTTTCTGTTTAACGTCGGCGATGGTCGCTGCGGCGAGACCGGTCTGTCGGCGCAATTCGGCGTAGACCTTTTCCACTTCACCCGGACCGATCACCACCTGATACAGGCCACCGGTGAAGAACGACCCTTTGACCAGATCGATCTGGTTGAGCGTGGCGCTGTCGACCAGGCCGGGATTCTTCAGGGCCAGACGCAAGCGCGTGACGCAATGCGCGGCTTGTTCGAGGTTGTCGCTGCCACCGAGGCTTTGCAGCAACTCGCTGGCGATGTTCGGATAGTCATGGCTCATGCTTGTTCTTCCACCGTGAATTGTTGTTATTGGCAGCACGCCGAAGCGAAAAATACTCGTCTGTACGAGTTAATGCAACAACTCGTACAGACGAGTTTGTTTTTGCATATTCCCGTCAGATCGGCAGCGAATTTTCCTACCCTACCCTTGGGTGATTTCCATTCCCCACATGGACAAAGCCCTACCCTGCCCTTAAGGTTCGACGTTTTGAGCACAGTCGGCACAGAGCAGCCTACCCATGAGCAAATACAACCGGATCTATAGCGATCTGCTGGCCAGCATCACGACTGAACGCCTGGAACGCGGCGCCCGTCTGCCTTCGGAAACCGAACTGATGGACAGCTATCAGGCCAGCCGCGGCACCGTACGCAAGGCCATCGAGCAACTTCAGGAGCGCGGTTTCGCCCAGAAGATCCATGGCAAAGGTACGTTCGTGCTGTCGACCAACCCGATCGAGTTCCAGCTCGGCGGCATCGTCAGCTTCCAGGAAACCTATCCGCGACTGGGCAACGACGTCAGCACCGAAGTCGTCGAACTGACGCAAATCACACTGGAAGGTGCTCTGCTCGAACACATCAACGCCGAGCCCGGCAGCCCCATCACGCGAGTCAAACGGGTGCGGCGCATCGACGGCAAACGGGTGATTCTCGACATCAACCATTTCGTTACCGAGGTGATTCCAGGCCTGTCCCTCGATATCGCCAAGCAGTCGATTTACGCCTACATCGAACAGACCTTGCAGCTGCAGATCGCCTACGCCCAACGCACCATCGAGGCGGTGCCGCGCAGCAAGGATGATCAGTTGCACCTTGATCTCGATGAGCAAAGCCATGTGATCGTGGTCAGCAACCAGACTTTCCTCCAGGACGGTCGGCAGTTCGAGTACACCGAGTCCCGGCACACGCTGGACAAGTTCTACTTCTCCGACGTGGCACGGCGCTGACCGCAGCACGTTTTCGACGGCAATGTGCGGTACATAGGTAGTGCACTCCCCTTGAGCGAATCGGCCATGCTCGGCCTTCGTTTCTCATGGATGGAGACAGCATGAACGCCCCCGTACAACGTCCTCAGCCCAATGCGGCAGATAAAGCGGCCCTCAAGGCAATGGCCACGGCCATCGTGCAAAATTGTCCGGGCCTGCACGACACGGCACATGAAGCCGCCCGTCATCTGTTACAAGAAAAAGGTCTAGCGAATCTTGACCCGGATCAGGTCTATTTTCATCGATTCAAGGCCGCCCAGAGCAGCACCCGGTCATTTACCGGCTGGGAGCACGTGCGCGAAAAACCCTACGAATCGATGACCCTCACCCAACTGGTGATTCATCGTTTTCGCGCCACCGACCAGGACAACGCCGATCTGCTGGATCTCTACGCCGGTTTCTACAAGGATGGGCCCCAGACCGAAAATTTCGACCACCGCAACGAAGTGCGTCTGCACGGCAACGAGGTGCTCAACACTTTTTGGGATATCGACTTCAGCACGCGATACAACGACAGGTTGACGGCTTTCTGGAACACGCACGCCGATGATTTCCGCACGCTGGCCAAGTGCAACTTCCTCAGCCGAGCCGTGCAGGCACTGGAAGTCGGGCAATTGACCGGTACGGATTTCCAGTGGATCGTCGATTCGGTGATCGGGCCTGTCACCTGGCCGATGAACCTCTCAACGCTACAAACGCCTCATGCGGCGGGCAATGAGGTGCGTGCGTTCGATATCGACGGCCATACGGCCAGCAACCTGCTGCGCATTGTCGATCCGGTTGGTCGGCAGATTCTCTATCTGCCCGGTGAGGTCCTGACGTTCGTAGTGCTGGAAACCTCAGCGGACATGCATTGGTGGGTTCTAGAGCAGATGAATCACGACACGCGACGCAAGAATCTGCTCAATCACTTTCCACTCGCCGAACGTCAGCAGATGACCGAGAACATCACCGATTTGATGAATCGTCTGGTCAGCACCTGGGGCCGTACCGATCACCACCTGATCAATCGGCACAACCTGGCGATCAGTGGTGATGCGTTCAGTTGGTTGCGTGATTCGACCCGCAACGCAATGTTTGCCGAAGCCAGCCTGTCCCTGACCTCCAATGGCGACCTGCGCAAAAAACTATGGATCGGGTATCTGAGCGCCGGCCTCAAGGTTTTTGGCCCGATGGCCGCTGTAGGCTGGCCGGTCGCACTGCCGGTCATTGGCGCCAGCATCGTCAGCATGGGGCTGAACATCGATCAGGCGGTCAACGGCACAACCGCCCGTGATCGTCACGCAGGCGTACTGGGTGCAGTGCTGAGCGGGATTGACGCGCTGTTTAACGTTCCCTTCCTCAAGGGCACCGGCTCGATGCTGGAGGTGGGAGCCGAGGTGGAAGCGGCCGAGGCAGCAGAAATGGCTGAGCTGACCGCGTCCACGTCGGCACCGGAGCTGACGGATCCGCGGGTCGGACAACAGGAACTCATCGTTGCGGTCGAGCCAGACGTTATTGCTCCTGGCCCTGAAGCGTCCGGGTCGACCCCGGCGCAAAGCGCTCTAGCGCCGCCGATTCCTGACAAATACATGTGCAACGAACTGCTCGACGGCCTGGATATGCAGACCGAACCCGGACAGTTCCAAGGCATCTTTCGACTCGACAGCGATCCGCCTTACGCCATTCTGATAAATGACAACCCGTACTATGTGCGCTATTTCGGCGACTATAGCGAAGGCGGCTATTGGGCTATCGTGGACCCGGACAGACCCAATCAGTTTGTTCATTCCTTGCCGGTACGCCTGAATGCCGCTGGCGAATGGGAGCGAATGCAGTCGTTGCGCCTCAACGGCGGCGGCCAATGCATGGGAAAAACCTGCGTTCCCGATATTCCGCTCGCCCCCCTTGAACCGACCGGGCCTGAGGCAACCGCTCAACCGCAGGTCGAATCACATACTCCGGTATCACGCCCACTGCGCATAGTGAACTCTGCCTACGATATCGAACCGACTGTGCGCAGTTCGATAAGAGCCTGGGCACTGAACCTGACCGAAACCCATGCCCAACTGATGCCAAATGCCGACGGTAGCTTCAGCATGCACGACCCCTTTGAATTGTATGCCGTGGGCAAGCGCAAACTGCTGCAGGCCGGCGCGAGAAAATTTTTCAGCAATCTTCCGTGGATCACCCCGCCTCCCCGGCCCGCCATGACCGCCATCAGTACGCCGATTTCAATTTCAGAGTTCATTGATCGCATCTTTGAATCTGCACCCGGACTGGTAGTGGGTGAAACGCTGAACCGAATTGCCAGCATGCGCTTCATGATCGAACACATGCCAGCGCTGGCCAGGCACGCCAAAACCCTTTACCTGCGTGGCGTGCTCAGTGACTTCGCTCAAGTGGAATTGAACCGCTACTTCACATCCGGCAGCCTGTCGGCAGAGTTACGAACCTACCTGAGCAGCCTGGGCACCGATCCTACGGGGCGATTCAATGCGCTGGAACTGGTCAAGGCAGCCAAGGCCAACGGTGTGCGCATCCAGGGCATAGACTGCGCAGCGAGCTACAAAATGAAGTCACCGCTTTCGCCCTATGACGAACAAATGATGGGCACCTATCTGGCAAGCGACATCATGACGGGTGACACCTACCTCAACAGCCCGAAAAAATGGATCGCGCTGACCGGTGTGCAAAACACCAACACACTGAGAGGTCTGCCTGGTCTCAGCGAAATAAAGGGCGCTATCGGTTTGCGCATCGAGGAAGCCGGAATGGTTGACACCCTGCAAGTCGACGCCGACCCGGGTATCGAAGTGCGTCGAGGATCATTTTCAAATGGTGCAGCGACACAGACTAACGATGTTCTTCGCGCTGACTTTCGCCTGCGAATGCCAGCCGAACCGGTGGCCTGGAATGAGGAGACACTGGAGAACCTGCTGCACAGGCGTGGCATGTATATGATCCAGAAAACCGCAGACACTTACACCGTGTTGCACCGTAGCAAGCAAGGCATGCTCGTGCGTACGCCTGTGGCGAATCTGGCCGACGGCGGCATTTCCCTGCATCGTCCCGCATGGACTCGGGTAAACGACGTCAAGTTCGCCAACATCGAGGAAATGTCGCTACGACTGACAGAGATGGGGCTGGCGCTACAGAGCAGTCTCCCTGACTGACATCCACGTCAGAAACGAAAAACCCCTGGCCTGGGTCAGGGGTTTTCTGTCACTCAATGCAAGCATCGAAGTGCAGCAGGATCATTCCCACTCAATCGTCGCCGGCGGCTTGCTCGACACGTCGTAAGTAACGCGCGAAATACCTTCGATTTCATTGATGATGCGGCCGGAAACGGTTTCCAGCAGTTCGTAAGGCAGGTGTGCCCAACGCGCGGTCATGAAGTCGATGGTTTCCACGGCACGCAGGGCCACGACCCAGGCGTAACGACGGCCATCGCCGACCACGCCAACCGATTTCACGGGCTGGAACACCACGAACGCCTGGCTGACTTTGTGGTACCAGTCGGCCTTGCGCAGTTCTTCAATGAAGATGTGGTCGGCACGACGCAGCAGGTCGGCGTATTCCTTTTTCACTTCACCGAGGATGCGTACGCCAAGGCCCGGGCCCGGGAACGGGTGACGGTAGACCATGTCGTACGGCAGGCCCAGTTCCAGGCCCAGACGACGGACTTCGTCCTTGAACACTTCTCTCAGTGGCTCGACCAGTTTCAGGTTCATCTCTTCCGGCAGACCGCCCACGTTGTGGTGCGACTTGATCACGTGCGCCTTGCCGCTTTTCGCGCCAGCCGACTCGATCACGTCCGGGTAGATGGTGCCCTGAGCGAGGTACTTGATGTTATCCAGCTTGCAGGATTCGGCATCAAATACATCAATGAACGTGCGACCGATGATCTTGCGCTTCTTCTCAGGATCCGCTTCGCCGGCCAGGTTGTTGAGGAACTGGTCCTCAGCATTGGCGCGGATCACCTTGACGCCCATGTTCTCGGCGAACATGGCCATCACTTGCTCGCCTTCGTGCAGACGCAGCAGGCCGTTGTCGACGAACACGCAGGTCAGCTGATCGCCGATGGCTTTGTGCAGCAGCGCCGCAACCACCGAGGAGTCAACGCCGCCGGACAGACCCAGCAGCACGTTGTCGGTGCCGACCTGTGCGCGGATGTTGGCGATGGCGTCTTCAGCGATCTTCGACGGCGTCCACAGGGCTTCGCAACCGCAGATGTCGAGAACGAAACGCGACAGGATGCGGCCGCCCTGTTTGGTGTGGGTCACTTCCGGGTGGAACTGCACGCCATAGTAGCCACGGTCGTCGTTGAACATGCCGGCGATCGGGCAGCTCGGGGTGCTGGCCAGGATGTGGAAGTCTTCCGGCATCCTGGTGACCTTGTCACCGTGGCTCATCCATACGTCGAGGCCGAACAGGCCGTCGGCGTCGATGTGGTCTTCGATGCCGTCGAGCAGGCGGCTCTTGCCGACCACATCAACGCGGGCGTAACCGAACTCACGCAGTTCGGAACCTTCAACCTTGCCGCCCAGTTGCTCGGCCATGGTCTGCATGCCGTAGCAGATACCGAAGACCGGCACGCCCAGGTCAAACACGGCCTGTGGGCAGCGCGGGCTGTTGGCTTCGTGCACGGACTCGGGGCCACCGGCGAGGATGACGCCTTTCGGAGCGAATTCGCGAATCGCATCTTCGTCCATGTCGAACGGGTGCAGTTCGCAGTACACACCGATCTCGCGCACGCGGCGGGCAATCAGTTGGGTGTATTGCGAACCGAAGTCGAGGATCAGGATGCGGTGAGCGTGAATATCGAGGGCCATGATTCAGTCTCGTCTAAGTCATTCAGAAACAGTCGTGATTCAGAAACAACTCGGGGCTGAATAAAACAGCCCCGGTTGCTTAGCTTGTTGCTTGAAGGCTCAACCTACGCGGTAGTTTGGCGCTTCCTTGGTGATCTGCACGTCGTGAACGTGGGATTCGGCCATGCCAGCGCCGGTGATCCGTACGAACTCAGGCCTGGTACGCATCTCTTCGATGTTGGCGCTACCGGTGTAGCCCATCGAGGAACGCAGACCGCCCATCAACTGGTGAATGATCGCGCTCAAGGTGCCTTTGTAAGGAACCCGGCCTTCGATGCCTTCCGGAACGAGTTTCTCGGCGCCTGCCGAGGAGTCCTGGAAGTAACGGTCGGAGGAGCCCTGAGCCTGGGACATGGCGCCCAGCGACCCCATGCCACGATAAGCCTTGTACGAACGGCCCTGGAACAGTTCGATCTCGCCCGGCGCTTCTTCAGTACCGGCGAACATCGAGCCCATCATCACGCAGGAGGCACCGGCTACGATGGCCTTGGACAGGTCACCGGAGAAACGGATGCCGCCGTCGGCGATCAACGGTACGCCGGTGCCTTCAAGGGCTGCGGCAACGTTGGCGATGGCACTGATTTGCGGGACGCCGACACCGGCGACGATACGGGTGGTGCAGATCGAGCCAGGGCCGATACCGACCTTGACGGCGTCGGCACCCGCTTCGGCCAGGGCCTTGGCGGCTGCGCCGGTGGCGATGTTGCCGCCAATCACCTGCACTTCAGGGAAATTCTCTTTGACCCAGCGAACGCGGTCGATCACGCCTTTGGAGTGACCGTGAGCGGTGTCGACCACCACCACGTCCACACCGGCATTGACCAGCGCAGCGACACGATCACCGGTGTCTTTACCGGTGCCGACAGCAGCACCAACGCGCAGACGACCTTGATCGTCCTTGCTGGCCAGCGGGTAGGCTTTGGCTTTTTCGATGTCGTTGACCGTCATCATGCCTTTGAGGGCAAATTTGTCGTCGACGATCAGTACGCGCTCAATGCGGTGTTTGTGCAGCAGTTCACGCACGTCGTTCTTGTCGGCGCCTTCCTTGACCGTGACCAGACGCTCTTTAGGCGTCATCACTTCGCGGACGGTGGCATCCAGGCGGTTTTCAAAGCGCACGTCACGGGAAGTGACGATGCCGACCAGGTCGCCATCGTGCAGTACCGGAACGCCGGAAATGTTGTGCATGCGGGTCAATTCAAACAGATCACGAACCGTGGCATCGGCCTCGATGGTGATTGGATCCTTGACGACGCCGGCTTCGAACTTCTTGACCTTGCGAACTTCGGCAGCTTGCTGCTCGATGGTCATGTTCTTGTGGATAATGCCGATGCCACCTTCCTGAGCCATGGCAATTGCCAGACGGGCTTCAGTGACGGTGTCCATGGCGGCAGAAACCAGAGGAATATTCAGCTCGATGCCACGGGTAAGGCGGGTCTTGAGACTGACTTCGTTAGGAAGCACCTCGGAATAACCAGGCACTAGTAGAATGTCGTCGAATGTCAGAGCTTCTTGGCTGATACGCAGCATCGCGGGGGCTCCCGAGCGGGAAAATGGAAGCGCGCCATTATAGTCAGACACCCCCCGCTGTTCAATGTAAAACTCCGCTTAATATCAATGTTGCTGATATACGGAGATCCCCGCCACTACAGCTCCACCTTGACCCAAGAGACAGGTTGATCGAGCCAATCAGCAAACTCATCGATAAAGCTTTGCTTGAACCCTGCTTCCAGCCAGTTGTTGAAGATGAAACCAAGGTTGGAAAACGCACATTCCTGCAAATACAGGAAACCGTTGATGTCATCTTCATGGCCGCATTCCGGGCAGGTGAAGTTGTCGGTGCGCCCCGGCATCCAGTCTTCGAGGCTTTCGAACAACGCTTCGCCGACCTCACGACGGCACTCGGCGCAACCGGCCTCTTCGAGAAAGCCCTTGGCCGGGGTGTAGATGCAGCGTTTAGTGACAATCTCCAACCCGTTGATCGGCTCACCGAACGGCAACGCCTGCGGGTGCAACACCACGGCCCGCGCGCCATCGGCAATGGCGTAAGCCATGCGGTTACCGGTGCGGCCACAGGTCGTCAGTTCTTCCTTGATGATGTTCTTGCGCACCAGCCAGCGCACGATCGCCCGGGCCCGGGGTTCGTGGACCGGCAGGGTGGAGATTTTCGGGACAATGATGCTTTGCGAATTCATGGAAAAACCTGCGGTGTGGCTTCTGACGCCTGCGCCGGCAAGGTCGCTCCACAGTGGCCTCCATCGTTCACACATCGCGTGTACAGCAGAGATACCTTGAGGGAGCGGGTTGCCCGCGAAGACGCCCTAAAGGCCGGCAGCTTAAGCCCTGACGAAATCCGGTCAAGTGCCGAGTGGACATGTGGTGATTGGCAGGCGAATGCCTTTAAACTGCGCCCCATGATTAAAGACCCCTTTGCAAGACTCGGCCTGGACCGTGAAGTCCTGACTGTCAGCCAGCTCAACGGCCGCGCGCGGGTGTTGCTGGAAGACGTGTTCAGCAATATCTGGGTCGAAGGCGAAATATCCAACCTCGCCCGCCCGGCGTCCGGCCATATCTATTTCACCCTCAAGGACAGTGGCGCGCAGGTGCGTTGTGCACTGTTCCGGCAGAACGCGGCGCGGGTGCGTCAGGCGTTGAAAGACGGCCTGGCGGTGAAGGTGCGCGGTAAGGTCTCGCTGTTCGAGGGCCGTGGCGACTATCAGCTGATTCTCGACACCGTAGAACCGGCCGGTGATGGCGCCCTGCGTCTGGCCTTCGATGCGCTGAAGGAAAAGCTCAGCGCCGAAGGCCTGTTCAGCGCTGAACGCAAAGTACCGCTGCCAGCGCATCCGCAACGCATCGGCATCATCAGTTCGCCGACCGGCGCGGTCATCCGCGACATTATCAGTGTGTTCCGCCGCCGTGCGCCGCAGGTCCAACTGACATTGATTCCCACCGCCGTGCAGGGTCGCGAAGCCACCGCGCAGATTGTCCGTGCTTTGAAAATGGCCGATGCCCGTGGTTTTGACGCACTGATCCTCGCTCGCGGCGGTGGTTCGCTGGAAGACCTCTGGTGCTTCAACGAAGAAGCCGTGGCCCGTGCGGTCGATGCCTGTGTCACACCGATTGTCAGCGCGGTCGGCCATGAAACCGACGTGTCGATCAGCGACTTTGTCGCCGACGTGCGGGCGCCGACGCCGTCCGCGGCCGCCGAATTGCTCGCCCCCGATTCCAGCCATCTGATCCGTCAGGTCGAAAGCCTGCATCGCCGCTTGGTGATGCGTATGCGTGACCGTTTGATGCGTGATCGCCTGCGACTGGAAGGCATGGCCCGTCGCCTGCGCCATCCCGGCGAACGTCTGCGCCAGCAGGCGCAGCGCCTGGATGATCTGGACATGCGCCTGCGCCGGGCGTTCGAACGCAGCTTGAATACCCGTCGCGAACGTCTGATCCGCCTGCAAACCCGCCTCGCCGGGCAACATCCGGGGCGGCAACTGGCAATGTTGCGCCAGCGTCTCGATAGCCTCGCCGAGCGTCTGCCACGCGCGATGCGTGAAGGCCTGAAAAGCCGTCGCCTGCAACTGCACAGCCAAATGCAGACACTGCATGTGGTCAGCCCATTGGCGACCCTCGGCCGCGGTTACAGCATTTTGCTCGACGAGCGCGGCAACGCGATTCGCAACGCGGCGCAAACCCATACCGGCCAGCGCCTGAAAGCCAAACTGGGCGAAGGCGAACTGCAAGTGCGCGTCGAAGACAATCATCTGACGCCTGTCACCCTCTCTTTACTGGACTGATCCATGCCGCGTTTTCTGGCTCCACTGTTGCTCCTGTGCCTGACTTTCAATGCCCACGCCGACAGTTACATCACCCGGATGCTGAACAAACCGGTGCCGGGCGGCGTCGCCGTGGTTGATCTGGGCGTATCGAGCCAAGCGCCTAAAGCTACTTATCAAGGCAAACCGGTACTGGTGGTCAAGGAACAGAACAACTGGCTGGCGATCGTCGGTGTGCCGCTGACGGTCAAGCCCGGCGCGCAACAGATCAGCAGCGGCGGACGCAATCTGCCGTTCACGGTCGGAAACAAGAAATACCCGGAACAACGCATCACCCTGAAGAACACTCAGCAAGTCAATCCAAACCCGGCCAACCTCAAGCGCATACAGGGTGAACTGGCCGAGCAGATCAAGGCTTACCGCAGCTTTAGCCCGAACACGCCGAGCAATCTGCTGCTGGACAAACCGGTCAACGGGCCACTGTCGAGCAAGTTCGGTGTGCGCCGCTTCTTTAATGGTGAAGAACGCAACCCCCACGCGGGCCTAGATTTTGCGGTGCCGGCAGGCACGCCGATCAAGACCCCGGCGGCAGGCAAGGTGATCCTGATCGGCAACTATTTCTTCAACGGCAACACCGTGTTTGTCGACCATGGGCAGGGCTTTATCAGCATGTTCTGCCATATGTCGAAAATTGATGTGAAGGTTGGCGATCAATTGGCCCGTGGCGGCGTGGTGGGCAAGGTGGGGTCGACCGGCCGGGCGACGGGGCCGCACATGCACTGGAATGTCAGCCTGAATGATGCGCGGGTCGATCCGGCGATCTTTATCGGCGCTTTCCAGCCCTGAGTCATGCGCTGAGGCCGCAGGCCTCTTCGCGAGCAAGCCCGCTCCCACACAGGTTGGTGGTGTTCACGAGATGCGTGTGCGACACGGACAATGCGGGAGCGGGCTTGCTCGTGAAGGCGTCGTGACTGTCACCGAAAAGCGATTGCGCCCGTATCGAACCTCGCGCAAACATCCATACGATTCCCGCCATAGCGCACAATAAAATCGTGCAAATCTGTACTTTTCGAGTATTCCTCTCAATTTTTTCCGACTGCTTGCCATCCTTCCCACCCGCGGTTAGGGTTGAGGGCATGAAAACCTCTCACACCCTCATTCAGCTTCGCCAGCACCGCAGCCTGTGCCTCGTCAGCGCACGACTGCGAGGCTGAATCGCTACGCCTCGTCCCACGCTTTTCCAAGAACATTCGTTCCACCGGCAGGCCGCCTCTTTTCGGCCCAGACAATAAGGAATTTCCCGATGAGCATGCTCAAAGATCCGTCTTCGAAGTACCGTGCGTTTCCCGTCATCAACCTGCCGGATCGCACCTGGCCGTCAAAAACCATCGATGTCGCGCCGATCTGGTGCAGCTCCGACCTGCGTGACGGCAACCAGTCGCTGATCGAGCCAATGGATGCGGTGAAAAAGCTGCGTTTCTGGAAAACCCTCGTTCAAGTGGGCGTGAAGGAAATCGAAGCCTCCTTCCCGGCCGCGTCGCAAACCGACTTCGACTTTGTGCGCACCCTGATCGAAGAAGGCCACATCCCGGACGACACCACCATTCAGGTGCTGACCCAGGGTCGTGAAGACCTGATCGAGCGCACCTTCGAATCCCTGCGCGGTGCGAAGAAAGCCATCGTTCACCTGTACAACGCCACCTCGCCGTCCTTCCGTCGCATCGTCTTCAATCAGGACAAGGACGGCATCAAGGCCATCGCGGTCAACGCCGCCAAGCTGTTCGTCAAATACGCCGCGATGCAGCCGGACACCGAGTGGACGTTCGAATACTCGCCGGAAACCTTCAGCGCCACTGAGCTGGAGTTCGCCAAGGAAGTCTGTGACGCGGTGATCGAGGTCTGGAACCCGACGCCCGAGCACAAGATGATTCTCAACCTGCCGGCCACCGTGGAATGCGCGACCCCGAACATCTACGCCGACCAGATCGAATGGTTCGGCCGCAACATCAACCGTCGTGACAGCGTGATCATCAGCCTGCACACCCACAACGACCGTGGCACCGGCGTGGCTGCGACCGAGCTGGGCCTGATGGCGGGCGCCGATCGTGTCGAAGGCTGCCTGTTCGGTAACGGCGAGCGTACCGGTAACGTCGACCTCGTCACCGTGGCACTGAACCTGTACACCCAGGGCGTCAACCCTGAGCTGGACTTCTCCGACATCGACGGCGTGCGCAAAGTCGTCGAAGAATGCAACCAGATTCAGGTTCATCCACGTCACCCGTACGTTGGCGACCTGGTTCACACCGCCTTCTCCGGCTCCCACCAGGATGCGATCCGCAAGGGTTTCGCCCAGCAGAAACCCGATGCCCTGTGGGAAGTCCCGTACCTGCCGATCGATCCGGCCGACATCGGCCGCAGCTACGAGGCGGTGATCCGCGTCAACAGCCAGTCGGGCAAGGGCGGCATCGCTTATTTGCTGGAACAGGAATATGGCATCAGCCTGCCACGCCGCATGCAGATCGAGTTCAGCCAGGTCGTGCAGCGTGAAACCGACCGTCTGGGCCTGGAGATGTCCGCCAAGCAGATCCACTCGCTGTTGATCAGCGAATACCTGCAAGCCAACACCCCTTATGCTCTGGTCAGCCATCGCCTGCAGGAAGAAAACGGCAACAGCTCGGTCGAAGTGGAGGTGGCAAGCCAAGGTCAGGGCGAAACCAACCTGCACTGGCGCGGCAAAGGCAATGGTGCGCTGGAAGCACTGGTCGCTGGCCTGCCGATTCCGGTGGAGATCATGGACTACAACGAGCACGCGATCGGCGCGGGCACCAATGCCAAAGCGGCGGCCTACATCGAGCTGCGCGTGAACGGCGAACGTGCGGTGCACGGTGTGGGTATCGATGAGAACATCACCACGGCCAGCTTCAAGGCACTGTTCAGCGCACTCAACCGTTCGCTGAGCCAGCCGGAAGCGAAAGCGGCTTAAGCCATCGCTGAAACGCACAAGGCCCCGGAGTGCGAACGCCGGGGCCTTTTTTTGCCTGATGGTTTTGTGTTGCTCAATCTGGCCTCCCGCTCCCCCATTGGAACGCGGTCAACTGTGGGAGCGGGCTTGCTCGCGAAGATGGCCTGCCAGACACCGCAAATATCAGGTGAACTCGAAGGTATCGGCATCCAGATTCGCCGGAAAACGCTCACGGTAAGCAGCCAATGGCGCGGCCTCCAGCACAGCCCTGAACACCCCGTCAGCCTCCCCCGCCGCCAGCAAGGTTTCGCCCTGGAAATCCAGTACCTGACTGTCGCCGGTATACGCAAACCCCTTGCCGTCAGTGCCCACACGATTGACCGCCGCCACGTAGCACAGATTTTCGATGGCTCGCGCAGGCAGCAGGCGATTCCAGTGCAAACGCCGTGCACCCGGCCAATTAGCGGTGTACAGCAGCAGATCAGTGTCCTGCGCGTCACGACTCCACACCGGGAATCGCAAGTCGTAGCAAATCAGCGGTCGAACCCTCCAGCCCTTGAGCTCGAACTGCACCTGACGTTCACCGGGGGTGTAGTGGTTGTGCTCGCCGGCCATGCGGAACAGGTGGCGCTTGTCGTAATGCCAGACTTCGCCGTCGGGCCTTGCCCACAACAAACGATTGCGGTGGCTACCGTCGGCGGCCTGAACGATCACGCTGCCGGTGATCACCGCATTGAGCTTGGCCGCCTGCACCCGCAGCCATTTGCTGGTAGGGCCATTCTCGGCTTCGGCGAGGGTTTCTGACTCCATGGAGAAGCCGGTGGTGAACATTTCCGGCAGGATGATCAGGTCCGCCCCACGCGCCTGCTCCAGTAACACCTCGAAATGCTCGAAGTTGGCCTGACGGTCATGCCATGCCAGGCTGGTCTGAATCAGTGCCAGATTGAGATTGGGTAACGCACTCAGATCGCGCATAGTTTGGCCGCCGCTTCGCGCAGCGTCTCCTCGCGTTTGGCGAAGCACAGGCGCACCAGGCGCTGGCCTTCGGGTGGTTTCTGGTAGAACACCGACACCGGAATACTCGCCACGCCATGCTCGCGGGTCATCCACATCGCCATCTCGACGTCGTTGAGGTCGGGACGTATCTGTGAGTAATCGACCAGTTGGAAGTAAGTACCGGTGACTCGGGTAAAGCTCAATCGCGACGGCGTCAGCAGATCACAGAACAGATCGCGCTTGGCCTGATAGAAACCTGGCAGCTCTTCGACGTGCTCAGGGTGTTGTGCCATGTAATCGGCCAAGGCGTATTGCAACGGCGTCACGCCGCAGAAACTGACGTACTGATGCACCTTGCGCAATTCAGCCGTCAGCGCGGGCGGTGCAACAACGTAACCGGTTTTCCAGCCCGTGACGTGGTAGGTCTTGCCAAACGAACTGACCACGAATGCGCGCTGATACAACGCTTCATGGGCCAGCACGCTGACATGTGGCGTGCCATCGAACACCAGATGTTCGTAGACTTCATCGCTGATCAAATAGATGTCACGATCGCGGATCAACGCCGCCAGTTGATCAAGCTCTGCGCGGCTGATCAGCGCTCCGCTCGGGTTATGCGGGGTGTTGAGGACGATCATTCGCGTGCGCGGACTCAGGGCAGCGGCAAGCTTGTCAAAATCGATGGAGAAATCGTCGGGCCTCAGTTGCACATGCACGCAGCGACCGCCGGCCAGTTCCGTTGCGGGCTCATAGCTGTCGTAGCACGGGTCGAAAACGATCACTTCGTCACCGCTGTGGATAACGGCCTGAATGGCACAGAAAATCGCCTGGGTTGCACCCGGCGTCACTGTCACTTCATTGTCGGCATCGACGTTCACGCCATAACTGCGGGCGATCTTCGCTGAAATCTGCTCACGCAGCGCCGGCAACCCGGTCATCGGCGAATACTGGTTATGGCCACTGGCAATATGCCGACCGACCGCATCGCGCAGGGACTGTGGGCCGTCGAAATCAGGAAAACCCTGGGACAGGTTGATGGCTCCGGTCTGCGCCGCGAGCTGAGACATCTGCGTGAAAATAGTGATGCCGACATTCGGCAGCTTACTGGTGATCATCCGGGTTCCCTGCTCTGCCCCCGGCTCTGACGACGGCGCGGGAGAGCCCGAGGATAGCCCATACGACGCCCATAAAAAAAGGGCGCCAACCGGCGCCCCCCTTTTTATCTTGATCGCACAAGAAGCGATGAATCACTTCTTGTCGCGGCGCTTCTTGTCGGCTTTCTTGTGGTGCGACATCAAACGACGCTTCTTGTTGACCTGACGGTCGGTCAGCGTGGTTTTGTTGCCTTCGTACGGGTTCTCGCCGCCCTTGAACTCGATGCGGATCGGCGTACCGACCAGCTTCAGCACACGGCGGTAAGTGTTCTCCAGATAGCGCACATACGACTTGGGCACTTTCTCGATCTGGTTACCGTGGATCACGATGATCGGCGGGTTGGCCCCCCCCAAGTGAGCGTAACGCAGCTTGATCCGGCGGTTGTTGACCATCGGTGGCGCGTGCTCGCCAACCGCGTCTTCCAGAATCTGGGTCAGGCGGTTGGTCGGCCAGCGGGTGACCGCCGACTTGAACGAGTTCTGTACGGACGCGTAAAGGTTGCCCACGCCCGTGCCGTGCAGTGCCGAGATGAAGTGGATATCGGCGTAATCAACGAAGAACAGTCGACGTTGCAGCTCGACCTTCACGAAGTCGCGCTCGCTCGGCGTCATGCCGTCCCACTTGTTGATGGCAATAACCAGCGCACGACCGGACTCAATGGCAAAACCCAAGAGGTTGAGGTCGTGATCGACCACGCCTTCGCGGGCGTCCATCACGAAGATCACCACGTTGGCGTCTTTGATCGCTTGCAGGGTTTTGACCACGGAGAACTTTTCGACTTCTTCGTGGATCTTGCCGCGCTTGCGAACACCGGCGGTATCGATCAGCGTGTACTTCTCTTCATTACGTTCGAACGGAATGTAGATACTGTCGCGCGTGGTGCCGGGTTGGTCGTAGACGATTACCCGGTCTTCACCGAGCATGCGGTTGACCAGAGTCGACTTGCCGACGTTCGGACGGCCGATGATGGCGATCTTGATCCCGTCTTTTTCGCTCGGGCCAGGAATGCGCTTGGCTTCCTCGCCTTCGGCAACGACTTCTTCTTCGCCGTCCTCCGGCTCTTCTTCGTCTCTCGGGAAATCACCCAAGGCGATTTCCAGCATCTGAGTGATGCCACGGCCGTGAGCACCGGCGATCGGAATCGCGTGGCCCATACCCAACGGAGCAAATTCAGCGCGGGCCATTTCCGGGTCGATGTTGTCGACCTTGTTGGCGACCACGTAGGAGCGCTTGTTACGTTTGCGCAAGTGTTCGGCGATCATCTGGTCGGCGGCGGTAAAACCGGCCTTGGCATCTACCAGGAACAGCACAACATCAGCTTCTTCAATGGCCAGCAGCGACTGCTCGGCCATTTTTTCGTCCATACCGTGCTCGTCACCGGAGATACCACCGGTGTCGACCAGAATGTAGGAACGCCCTTGCCACTTGGCCTCACCGTACTGGCGATCACGGGTCCGTACCGACAAGTGGCCGGAGGCGGGCGGGGCGGGGCCGGGGGGGGGGGGGGGTCGTGGTGGGGTGGTGGGGGGCGGGGGCTGGAGCCCGGGGTAAGCG
>NZ_JBIUWN010000069.1:27485-29485 GCF_044743485.1 Pseudomonas sp. NPDC087614
ATCACGGGTCAGACAGGACAAGTCGCCGACGATGGCGTCACGAGTCCTGGTCAGGCGGTTGAACAAGGTGGATTTGCCGACGTTCGGTCGGCCCACCAGGGCGATTACGGGAACCATGCGGCTCTCCACTTCGTTATTTCAGAAAATACAAAAGCCGCTGCGAGGCAGCGGCTGGTGCTCGGGGCAACACTGTGGGGGCGAACAGGTTCACTCCCACAAGTGAAGCTGCCTGGGGTGTTATCCCCAAGCATAGTTGTTACTTGATGGTCAGGGCTTCCAGTTTGCCGCTGTTGCCATACACATAAATCGTGTCACCCACCACCAGCGGACGGGCGCGAAGGCCGTCGCTGTCGATGCGCTCACGGCCGACGAATCGACCGTCCACCTGACTCAACAGGTGCAGGTAACCTTCCATGTCGCCGACTGCAACGTAGCTGGAGAACACTTCCGGCGCCGACAGTTGACGGCGAGCCAGCGAATCGTTGCTCCACAATGCAGTGGTGGAACGTTCGTCGACGCCTTCAACGGTGCCTGATGCCAAGCTGACATAGACGCTGCCGAAACCCTGGGCAATACCGGCGTAGCTCGACGCATCGCGCTGCCAGAGTTGACGACCGCTCTCCAGATCCAGTGCCGCAACACGGCCCTGATAGCTGGCAACGTAAAGCGTACCGCCGGAAAGCAGCAGACCGCCGTCGATGTCGACTACGCGCTCCAGTTCCGAACGACCCTGTGGAATCGCGATCCGTTGTTCCCAGACCGGCACACCGTTGGAAATGTCCACAGCAACCACTTTACCGGTCGACAAGCCAGCCACCGCGAGGCGGTTGGTCACGATCGGCGCACTGGTACCACGCAGTGTCAGTACGGCCGGCGTGCTGTCATACACCCAGCGTTGAGTACCGGTGGAGGCATCCAGGCCGACCAGACGATCGTCCTGAGTCTGCACCACGACCACGTCGCCGTTGTTGGCCGGCGGGGCGAGGACTTCGCTGTTCACGCGAGCATGCCACTTCTCTTCACCGGTGACGGTGTCCAGAGCAACGACTTCGCCTTGCAGGGTGCCAACCAGAACCAGACCGTAACCAACGCCTACGGCGCCGGAGACAGGCAGTTCAAGATCTTTTTTCCACTTCACGTCGCCGTTGCTGCGATCCATGGCCATCACGATGCCGGTTACATCGGCAGCGTAAATGGTGTCACCGTCAACCGCTGGCACCAGCATGTTGTAGGTTTCGCCCTGACCATCACCAATCGAACGACTCCACTGCTTTTGCAGAACCACTTCTTCTTTGAAGTCGGTCAGTTCAGCCGGTGGCAATTCTTTTTTGCTGTTGCTGCTGCAACCCGCGGCCAGAAGGGCCAGAGCCAGCAATGCTGCATGCTTCCAACGGATCACGTCACGCATCCCCTTTGGCCAGGTCGTCGAGTTTGATTTGAAGGCCACCGACTGCCGCTTCATCCGACAGTGCTGCCTTGGCTTTTTGATACGCCTTGTTCGCGTCATCGGTACGACCCAACTGCACCAGCAAGTCGCCCTTGAGCTCTTCGCGAGTGGCCAGGAACGCTTTATCGGCATCGCCGTCGAGCAGTTTCAGAGCGTCATCGGCCTTGTTCTGCGCACCCAGCACTTGCGCCAGACGCTGACGGGCGATTTCGCCGAGCGCCGGGTTGGCCGGTTTGTCGACAATGGCTTTCAGTTCCATCGCTGCGTCATCGAGCTTGCCGCTGTCGACTGCAACCTTGGCCACGAACAGGCTGCCGTACTGCGCGTAGGCAGTACCGCCGAATTCACTGTTGAGCTTGCCGGCCAGATCCGCAACGCGCGCAGTATCAGGCTTGCCGTCAGGCGTCAGTGTGGTTTCCAGCAGTTGCTGATAGAGCACCGAAGCGCCTTGCGACTGGTTGCTCTGATACTTGTGATAAGCCTGCCAGCCGAACACGATGACCAGCGCCAACAGGCCGCCGGTGACCAGAGGTATGCCGTTGCGTGTCCACCA
>NZ_JBIUWN010000070.1:0-29445 GCF_044743485.1 Pseudomonas sp. NPDC087614
AACCCGTCACGCTTTCTACCCGACGGGCGAACTGCAGCGCCAGATCGATGCCATGGGCAATACCCAAACCGTTCATTACAACGTATCGGGCAAACCCTCCGCGACCTGGCTTCTACTGGCCGGTGAAGGTAAGCCGTCGCAGTGTCTGTTCAGTGATATCCAATACAACGCTCAAGAACAGATCGAACGTGAGACCGCCGAAAACGGCGTCGTCAGCCGCGCGGAATACAGCCCTGATGACGGCCGGTTGCTCAGCCTGATCGCCGGTCTCGGTGAGCAACCTCCATTGCAGAATTTGCATTACGGCTACGACCCGGTGGGCAACATCGTCAGCCTGGAAGATAAAACCCAGGCCGTCACGTACTTCAATCACCAGCGCATCGAGCCGATCAGCCGTTATCGCTACGACAGCCTGTATCAACTGGTTGAGGCCAAGGGCTGGGAAGTCAGTCAGCCGAGCCATGGCCCGGCGTTACCGGATCTGCTGCCCACACCGCTGGACCCTAATCAACGGCGCAACTACACCCAGACATTCGACTATGACACGGCGGGCAACCTGATCACCCGGCACCACAGTGGTGCGCCGGGGTTTTCGATGTTCACCTCCGCGCACAGCAATCGAGGTTTGGGGCAACGGGATGACGGTACTTTGCCGGGAGAGCCACAAATAACGCTGGGCTTTGATGCCTGCGGCAATCAACTGGAGCTGCAACGCGGACAGGCTATGCTCTGGGACATCCGCAATCAGTTGAGTCAGGTGACGTTGGTCAAACGCGAGGGCGAAGCTGACGACTATGAGTCGTATGCCTATGACCGACCAGGCCATCGGTTGCGCAAGGCAATTTTCAGCCAATCCAATCGCCGGACTTTGCACAGTGAAATCCGTTATCTCCCTGGCCTGGAAATCCATCGACAGGCCAGTGGCGAAGTACGCCATGTCGTCCGCGTCGAAGCCGGACCTTGCAGCGTTCGAGTGTTGCACTGGCCCGAAGGTAATTACGTCGACCAACAGAGGTACAGCCTCAGCGATCATCTCGGTTCCAGCACATTGGAACTGAATGAGCAAGCGACTGTGCTAACGCAGGAACACTATTATCCCTTTGGCGGTACGGCGTGCTGGGCGGGTAAAAGTGCAGGGGTGGCGAATGACAAAACCATTCGTTATTCGGGCAAGGAGAGGGATGCGACCGGGCTCTATTACTATGGACATCGGTATTACGCGCCATGGTTGCAGCGCTGGATTAGTCCGGATCCAGCTGGAGAAATCAATGGCTTGAACATTTTCTGTTTTGTTGCAAATAATCCTGTCGCTAGGAAAGACGTGGATGGCAGGTTTTTTTACGAAGGTAAAGATGATTTTGTGGAAACAGCACTCATCGGCTCGGAGAAAGTGATTGCTGCACGAGGACTTGATGCGTTTCCTATGGACCAAGCGTCTGTAATAAGCTCGCAGTTGTCTGAAGTGGAGAAGGTTTTCGCAGAGGCAACTTATGTGTTAACGCAAGGGTACGCAGAAACCTCAGGAATCTTGCAGAGTTACTTTGGTCCGCAATACAGCGCGGTAGAAAACAGGCTTCCGGGAATTTGGACGCGTGGAAGGGAACTGGCAAATGCCTACGGTAGGCCAGCGGCGAGAGGAAAGTTTTTAGGTTTTATAGCGGGCCCAGGAACAGCGAGGCACTCAACTGCAGAGGTCAGACCTGGCGATTTTTATGGGCGTATTGCTATTAATCTAGACAGAGTTAATGGCAACTCAGGTCTGGTATTGGGGCATGAATTAATGCACTTGAACAGGGTTAACCGGGTTAGCGCGGTCGGGCCTGGTGCGGTAGATAACTTCTACCTGAGCTCTAATTCGCCGGAGCTTTTGAATTACCCAGTGATGCAATATGATTTGCCTGCTCGAGGTCTGTCCGAAGCCATCATGCACGGCGGTTTGAATCTTGTTTTTTCACAACAGTACCCGGCGTCTCATCGTGATTTCATTACCTCGGTTGGTAACTATATGGGGATGCCGGATATATTGGATCTTGAAACGTCGATTGAAATGTTTAATCAGGCTCCTCATCTGCGTGCGGAAATGGCGGCTAATAACGCGGATAGTCTTGTTTACGCAGCAAAAAGTATGAGTGATCTGTATCGATCCAGGCAGGAAGACAACAATTTATTCAACAGTTTGCTTTATGGTTGAAATTCGATGCGGGTGACTCGATAGCTATAGTCCAACAAAAGGTTGAGTGACTTGGGGGGCGTACCCCAAGCCACAATGAACAAGAACAACCCACTCAACGCTTGTTCAACCCCCGCGCCAACCGATCGCCACCCAACTGAATCACCGCCACCAACGCCACCAGCAGCACGATCACCGTCAACATGACCTGGCTGTCAAAGCGTTGATAGCCGTAGCGATAAGCGATGTCGCCCAGGCCACCGGCACCAATCGCCCCGGCCATGGCCGAGGAGTTGATCATCGTCACCAAGGTGATGGTGAAACCGCCGACAATTCCCGGCAGCGCTTCGGGCAACAGCACATGCCAGACGATGTGCCAGCGCCGGCAGCCCATGGCTTGCGCGGCTTCGATCAGACCATGATCGACTTCGCGCAGGCTGACTTCGGCAATCCGCGCAAAGAACGGCGTCGCTGCAATCGTCAGCGGCACCACCGCCGCCCACACGCCGTAGGTGGTGCCGACGATCAACCGGGTAAACGGAATCAGCGCCACCATCAGAATCAGAAACGGGACCGAGCGGAACAGGTTCACGAACGCACCCAAGGCGCGATTCAGCACCGGCGCCTGGTAGATCCCGCCCTTGTCGCTGGTGACCAGAATCACCGCCATGGGAATCCCCACCAGCAGGGCGATCAGCGACGACACACCGACCATCACAAACGTGTCGATAAACCCCTGTAGCAAGCGCTCAAACCACATAACCCGACACCTCCACCCGTTGCGCCCAATCACCCGCGCGCTGACGCAACTGCTCGGTGCTCAGCGATGATCCACTGACGGCCAGCAGCAGTTGCCCCAGCGCGTGGCCCTGAATCCGCTCCACACCGCCCTGAAGCAATTTCACCCGTCCGTCGAGTGCGGCGAACAAGGCCGCCAGGTCCGGCTCATCGCCGGCCGCCCCAGTGAATTGCAAACGCAGCACCACAGCGGCGCCGGGCGAGGGCGGTAGCGTGTGCAAACGGCTCTGCAATTCTTGTGGCAAAGCGTGTTGCAGCGGTGCGAGCAACGTCTGGCTGACCGCGTGCTGTGGGTCGCCGAACACTTCCCAGACCGGGCCTTGCTCGACGATCCGCCCGTGCTCCAGCACCACGACGCGGTCGCAGATTTCGCGGATCACCGCCATCTCGTGGGTGATCAGCACGATGGTCAGGCCCAGACGTTTATTGATCTCGCGCAGCAGGCCGAGGATCGATTGCGTGGTCTCCGGGTCGAGTGCCGAAGTGGCTTCGTCGCAGAGCAGAATGTCCGGGTCGTGAACCAAGGCCCGGGCGATGCCGACGCGCTGTTTCTGGCCGCCGGAAAGCAGTGCCGGATAGGCCTTGTGTTTGGCTTGCAGACCGACCAGTTCAAGCAGTTCGCGAACTTTTTTCTCGCGCTGTTCTTTCGGCACCCCGGCGACTTTCAGCGGCAATTCGACGTTCTGCCAAACGGTCTTGGCCGACATCAGATTGAAGTGCTGAAAGATCATGCCGATGCGTCGGCGCAGGGCGACGAGGCGATCTTCATCGAACTCGCCGATGTCGACCTGATCGATCAGCACACGCCCCGACGTCGGTTGCTCCAGACGATTGATCGTGCGGATCAGCGACGATTTGCCCGCGCCGCTGCGGCCGATGATGCCGAACACCTCGCCGCGCTGGATCGCCAGATCAATGCCTTGCAGGGCCGCGACCGGACCTTGCCGGCCGTTATAGGTTTTGCCCAGGCCGATGAAGCGTATGTGGGCGCGATTCAGCTCGGGATGCAGTTCGGTTTTTTCAGCATTGTTGGGCTCTGGAATCTCCAGTCGCCGTTGGATCGCGGCCGTCATGTTCAGCTTTCCCAACCGGCCTGGTACAGCTTGCCGTGGGCCTTATCCAGCGCGGCACGCACGGCCGGCGAGTGCTGGTAGATGTCGACGAATTTGATCAGACGCGGATCGTCCTTGCTCTTGGGCTGGATGACGAACTGGATCACGTATTCCTTGTGGTCGAGACCGTCGAACAGCAGCGCGGAGCCGGCATCGAAGGTCTTGGCCAGACGAATATAGGCCGGGTAGCCCTGGACCAGATCGGCGTCGTCATAGGCGCGCACCAGTCGGTGAACTCCACCAGCTCGACTTTCAGGCCTTGTTTGGAGGCCTCTTCGACGGCGGCTTCCAGCGGAATCGCGAACGCGGCGGTGGTGCCGATTTTCAGTGGCGCATCGGCGGCGAACACCGCCGAGCTGAACAGGCCGAAGGTCAGGGCCAGTGCTTTGACTGGGTGGGGCAGGAATTTCTGGGTCATGGTGTGGTTTCCAGTCAGTGCATGAATATGGGTGTCTGGTAGGGCCTCTTCGCGAGCAAGCTTTTAGCGACGAAATGAAGATCCGATGTGTTGCTCGGGCAACTGCGCCCCTGCGTGAAACAGCTTCTCGCGCAAGCTGCCGCTGTCATACGCGGTTTTGTACGACCCACGCCGTTGCAACTCCGGAATCACCAGCTCGATAAAATCGACATAGCTTTCCGGGGTAACGATGCGCGTGAGGTTGAAGCCGTCCAGCCCGGTTTCGGTGATCCACGATTGCAGCTCATCCGCCACTTGCGCAGGCGAGCCGACCACGGTGATGTAGCGACCGCCCAGAGCGTGCTGTTCGAGCAATTTGCGTCGGGTCCAGTCGTTGTTCTGCAGATTCTTGGTCGCGGACTGGATGGCGTTGCTCTTCACGTACTGGATCGGTTCGTCGATCGCGTACCGGGAAAAGTCGACGCCGGTGGACGCCGAAAAATGTGCCACGCCGGCCTCGGCACTGGCGTAGCTCAGGTACTCGGCGTGCTTGGCCCACGCCGCTTCTTCGGTTTCGCCGACGATGACGTTGAGGCCCATGAACACCTTGATGTCCTCGGGATTGCGCCCGGCCTCGACGGCGCTGGCGCGGACTTTGTCCACCTGCACCTTGGTCGACGGTTTGTTCTGGCCGCTGATGAACACGCACTCGGCGTGACGCCCGGCGAACAGCAAGCCGCGATCGGAACTGCCGGCCTGGAACAGCACCGGCGTGCGCTGCGGTGAAGGCTCGCAGAGGTGATAACCCTCGACCTGATAGAACTCGCCCTTGTGCTCGACCTTGTGCACTTTCTCCGGTTGGGCGTAGATCCGCTGCTCGCGATCATTGAGCACCGCGCCGTTTTCCCAACTGCCTTCCCAGAGTTTGTAGAGCACCTCCAGGTACTCGTCAGCCTGATCGTAACGACGGTCATGCTCGACCTGCTCGCGCAGGCCCATGGCTTTTGCGGCGCTATCGAGGTATCCGGTGACGATGTTCCAGCCGACGCGGCCACGGCTCAAATGATCGAGGGTCGACAGGCGTCGGGCGAACAGATACGGCGGCTCATAGGTGAGGTTGGCGGTCAGGCCGAAACCGAGGTTTTTCGTCACCGCCGCCATCGCCGACACCAGCAGCAACGGATCGTTGACCGGCAACTGGATCGACTCTTTCAGCGTGACGTCCACCGAGTTCTGGTAGACGTCGTACACGCCGACGATGTCGGCGATGAACAAACCGTCGAACAAGCCACGCTCCAGCAACTGCGCCAGTTCGGTCCAGTATTCAATGCTGTTGAACTGGGTTGAGTTGTCGCGTGGATGCGTCCATAAGCCGTGGTTGATGTGGCCGATGCAGTTCATGTTGAACGCGTTGAGCAGGATCTTTTTCTTGCTCATCAGATCGTGCCCCGCAATGGCGGGTTTTCATCGTTGAGGTAGTAATTGCCCACCGCGTGGTACTTCCAGCGCACCGGATCGTGCAGCGTGTGCACGCGGGCGTTGCGCCAGTGGCGGTCGAGGCCGTGCTCGATCAGGGTGGCCTGACTGCCGGCCAGTTCGAACAAGGTGCTGGCGGCGGTGAGGGAGATTTCTGTGCTGATCGCCCGTGCTTCGGCGACGGCAATCGAGGCGGCGGCGACCGTTTCGGCGCTGGTCTGGGCCTGAGCCTTGTCGAGGAACTCACCGGCGCGTTCCAGCAGCGCCTCGGTGGCGTGCAGGCGAATGCTCAAGTGGCCGAAGCTCTTCAACGTCAGCGGGTCTTCGGTGGCGTTGTCGTTGCCGGCGTCGATCCATGGGCGCGTCTTGCTACGCACAAAGTGCAACGCATCTTCGTAAGCGGCGCGGGCGATGCCGGTGTCGATAGCGGCGTGAAGAATCTGCGCCAGCGGACCGACGGTGGTCGGACGTTCGAAGGCGCTCTGGAACGGGATCACGTCTTCGGCGGCGACATACACGTCTTCGAAGAGCACCGAACCGCTGCCGGTGGTGCGCTGGCCGAAGCCGCTCCAATCGTCGATCACGCTCAGGCCCTGGCTGTCGCGAGGCACGAAGGCCAGTTGCTGCACGCCGTTTTCATCGACGACGGACGTTGGAATGCGTTGCGCGTAAATCGCGCCGGTCGCATAGAACTTGCGGCCATTGATGCGATAGCCCTCGCCTTCACGCTTGAGGCTGCTGACGCGATGGTGGGCGGTTTGGGTGCCCAGTTCCGCCAGCGCATTGCCGAAGCGCTGACCGGCTAAAACCTCGGCGTACAACCGTTGTTTCTGTTCGTGGCTGCCGTTCACTCGCAGCACTTCGAGGGCGTAGAAATGGTTCTGCGGAATCTGCCCGAGAGAGCCATCGGCCTCAGCGATCAGGGCGATGACGTGGGCCAGCGTCACGTTGGACACACCGGCGCCGCCGTATTCTTTCGGCACGCTGATGCCCCACAGGCCGGAGCGGGAAAACACGTCGAGTTCCGGCAGCGGCAGTCGCCGCTCACGGTCCCGCACGGCGCTGTCGCGTTTGAAATCTTCGGCCAGGTCGCTGGCGATGATCAGGGCTTGCTCATCGCTGGTGATGACCGCGACGGGATGGGAAAGAGGCATAGGTTTCTCCAAGGCTCTTGAGAAGGTGTGCGGTCGTCAGATCCAGGAGTGGCGAGCCGGTAGCTTGCCATTGAGGTGATAGGCGCCGACCGCGTGATATTTCCAGCGCACCGGGTCGTGCAGGGTGTGCACCCGGGCATTGCGCCAGTGACGGTCGAGGTTGAATTCGGCGAGGGTCGCGCGGCTGCCGGCCAGTTCGAAAAGCTTTTCGCTGGCCAGCAGCGAGATCTCGGTGGTCAGCACTTTGGCTTCGGCCACGGCAATTGAAGCGCGGGCGGCGGACTCGGCCGTTATCGGCGCGGCGTGCACTTGATCGAGCACTTGCCCGGCCTTGCGCAGCAGCGCCTGGGCGGCGTGCAGTTCGATTTTCAGTTTGCCGATGTCGGCGATCACGTAGAGGTCATCGCTGGCGCGTTCGACCTTGGCGTCGATCCATGGTCGCGAACGGGTTTTGACGAATTCGATGGCGTCTTCGATAGCGGCACGGGCAATGCCGGCGTCGATCGCCGCCTGAATCAATTGCGAGATTGCGCCTTGGGTGTTCGGGGTTTCGTTGATCTTCCAGTTATCAACGACAAGAGCCGCTTCGACGCGCACGTTGTTGAGCACGATCGTGCCGCTGGCGGTGGTGCGCTGACCGAAGCCCGACCAGTCATCAACAATGCGCAAACCTGGCGTGCCACGTCGGACGAACGCCAGCACTTGCTTGCCATCATCGTTGAGCGCTTTGACCGCAACCCAGTGCGCAAACAGCGCGCCAGTGGAATAGAACTTCTGGCCATTGAGCAGGTAATCGTCGCCGTCGGCGGTGATTCGCGCTTTCAATTGGAGGGTGTTTCTGGTGCCACGCTCAGGGCCGCCATTGCCGATGCGCCAGCCTTCGAGAACACTCTGGAACAGCTGTTGTTTTTGCGCGTCGGTGGCACTGCCGAGCAGCAGATGGATGATGCCGAACTGGTTCTGCGGGATCTGTCCCAACGCCGGATCGGCGGCGGAAATGATCGCGAACACCTCGGCCAGCGTGACGAACGAAACCTGCGGGCCACCGTATTGGCGCGCGATGGCAATGCTGCCCAGACCGCTGCGGGTGAACTGTTCGATCAGTGACCAAGGCAACTGGCGCTGGCGGTCGCGATTGGCGGCTTGCACGAGCGCGACTTGCGCCAGCTCATGGGCGGCCTCAATGGCTTGGGCGTCGTTGCGCAGGACCTGCGCGGGCAACAACAAGGGGGCGATGTCCAGATCAGACTGGACGTTCGCGTCTGCCAGACTGGACATCAGCGCCACTCCCTGGCTGCACGCAATGCCCTGGCGATCTGCACTGGGGTGATTGTGTTCCGGACCATACGACCTACCTCACATCTCATGAATAACGCCGCGAAGTGCGGCGAACGAAAGAATGTCCGGTGGTCCGGTTCATATACCCTAAGCGTGTATAAAAATTAAATAAACTAACTTTTAGGAATATGCATATGAAGGTGTGATGGTCGGGATGCTCAAGCCCTTTGCGGTGAGGGGCCAAGGCTCCTCACTCCGCCTTAGGCTTTATTTTTTGCGGGATTCAGCCGCCTTGCAGGTGGGCTTCAACGGCACTTTCAGATAAGGATTCACGCAACCGATCTTCAGCGTCCTTGGCGGCGCCCAGCGCGAGTTGTTGCCGACCCGGTCGAGGATGCAATAGGTCACGTCCAGGCGCAGATCCTCGCCGGCTTCGACAATCACTGCCGGCGGCACCCAGACCTGAATCGGCAGGCCGACATCCGCTGCCGTGATGGGCGCCAGATCCATGCGAACATCACCCCAGCGCACAGTAATGGCGTCATCCTCGGCCATGTTCGTGTAAGGCTCGATGGTCAACGGCACACCGCGTTTGATCTGGTTCGGGTTCACGCCCTGGCGGCGAATGGTGTCAGGGATCGTTACCGGCGCCAGTTGCTGGTTTTCGTCACCGCACAATGCCGACGGTTGGCCGCCCGGGCAATCGAGTTTGACCTGCACACGGCTTGCCGCCGACAGCGCCGGGCCTTGGCCGACCTGCATCACCCGGTAGTGAATGCGGGCGGTACCATTGACAATAAAACTTTCCGGCACCCGCAGGTTGACTGTCGCGCCAACGTCCTCGGTCGTCAGCACCTTGGAGGCGACATAGCATTTGTTCCAGAACAGTTCGATCAGGTCGCCGCAGTCCATGTCGGGGTAGGGCGACACCTCGATCAACAGATGAGCGGCAGCAGCCAGATTGATGCCGTTTTTTTGCGCTGACGCCAGGGTCGGCGCTGCCAGTTCGGGGGTATGCGAAGTGCGAGTCATCGATTTCTCTCCTTGAAGCCTTGCAGCGAAGTCCGTTTCTGAAAGAACAAAAGGCGTGAATCAACGGGCAATAAATCTGTGAACTGATGTTCAAGTTAGTGCGGGTTGATTGAACTAAGTAGCGCCGGTTGGCGACTAGATAAGAGTGTGCGGGAAGGGGTGTCAATAGACGGCGTTAGTTAATCAATGAATTACGAACTAATCAGAATATTCCTACGTTGTTGAAGCCGTGTGCCTAGGGTGTATGGTGAACGAGACCACAGAACTCCGGGCTTTTTGCCAGTTTTGGCGCAGCGTTATTTGGTAGCTGTGATGAAAGGCGGGGCGGATTTTATACACGCAATAGTGGTTTCAGAATATATACATGTATCGCATCGGTTCCAGGCAGGTTGTATATATTCAGGAAAGTTTTACGCGGCAAAAAAGGTAACTTCCATCCATGGAAGTTGACGTCTCGCACAGCAAGGGTTTTCAGGTGTGATTCAAAAACTTGCTGAGAAACTGTTTGGTGCGCTCTTCTTTGGGGTTGGCAAACAATGCTTTGGCTTCACCTTGTTCGACGATCACGCCCTTGTCGAAAAACACCACGCGGTTGGCCACGTCGCGGGCGAAGCCCATTTCGTGGGTGACGATGACCATGGTGCGTTTCTCCTCGGCGAGGCCGCGGATGGTCGCCAGTACTTCGCCCACCAGTTCCGGATCGAGGGCCGAAGTCGGCTCGTCGAACAGGATCACTTCCGGCTCCATTGCCAGCGCCCGGGCAATCGCCACGCGCTGTTGCTGGCCACCGGAGAGACGACGCGGATAGGCGTCTTCCTTACCGGCGAGGCCGACCTTGGCCAACAGCTTCATGCCCAGGGCAATGGCTTGCTCGCGCGGCATCTTCTTGACCACGACCGGGCCTTCGATGACGTTTTCCAGGGCAGTGCGATGGGGGAACAGGTTGAAGTTCTGGAACACGAAACCCACATGCTGGCGCAGGTTGCGCACCAGGCTTTGCTGCTGGTTCAGCGGGCGGCTGGTATCGATCTCGATATCGCCGACCTTGATCCGGCCGCTGGTGGGTTGTTCAAGGAAGTTCAGGCAGCGCAGGAACGTGGTTTTACCCGAGCCGCTGGGGCCGATGATTGCCACGACCTCGCCTTCCTTGACCTCAAGATCGATGCCGTTGAGCACGACTTGATGCTTGAATTGCTTGGTCAGTTTTTCCACGACAATCATGGGGTCAGGACTCCTGGTCGTGCCGGTTGACCCGCTCTTCCAACTTGTTCTGCAAGTGCGAGAGCACTGTGGCCAGAATCCAGTAGATCAGCGCGGCGGCAAGATACATGGTGAAGACTTCGAAAGTCCGGGCGGTGATCAGCTGCGCCTGACGGAACAGTTCCGGCACCTGGATGGTGGCGGCCAGCGCGGTGTCCTTGACCAGCGAAATGAAGCTGTTGCCCAGCGGCGGCAGTGCCGTGCGCATCGCTTGCGGCAGGATGGCCCGGCGCAAAGTCTGCGCGCGGGTCATACCGATACTCGCCGCAGCTTCCCACTGGCCACGTTCGATCGAACCGATCGCCGCGCGCAGGATTTCACAGGCGTAAGCGGCCATGTTCAGCGAGAAGCCAATCAGCGCGGCGGGCAGGGGGTCGAGTTCCACACCCATTTGCGGCAAGCCGTAATAGATCACGAACAGTTGCACCAGCAACGGCGTGCCGCGAAAGAACGACACGTAGATACGGGCCAGCCAGTTGACTGTTTTGAAACGCGACAGACGCATCAACGCCAGGCCAAAGCCCAGCAGCAGGCCGAAGAACATCCCGCCAAGGCTGAGGACGACCGTGTAGTACGCGCCCTTGAGCAGGAAGGGCGCGGAGTCGAGTGCGAGTTGGAAAGCTTCTTCCATTATTGAGTGACGTCAGCTTGGAAGTATTTTTCCGAGATCTTGGCCAGAGTGCCGTCGGCACGCAGCTCGTCGAGGGCTTTGTTCACGGCAGCCAGCAGTTCCGGTTCACCTTTGCGCAAGGCAATGCCGGACTCCTGACGGGAGAACGCTTGACCGGCCGCCACGGTTTTCGGGGCTTTCTTGGCGTATTCAAGCGCGGCCAGGCGGTCGATCAGGATGGCGTCGGTACGGCCGTTGTTCAGGTCGGCGAACTTGGTCGGATCATCATCGTAGGTGCGCACGTCAGCGCCAGGCACGTTGGCACGAACCCATTGTTCGTAGTTGGTGCCCAGGCCTACGCCGACTTTCTTGCCGGACAGGTCAGCTGCGGTCTTGATGTTCAGCGCGGCTTCTTTGCTTTTGAGCACCAACGCCTGAATCCCGGAGATGGTGTACGGCTCGGAGAAGTCATACTTCTTCTTGCGGTCCTCGGAGATGGTCACTTGGTTGACCACTATGTCCAGGCGCTTGGATTCCAGCGCCGCGAGAATACCGTCCCACTTGGTCGGCTGAATCTTGGCCTTGACGCCCAGTTTCTGCGCCAGCGCTTGGGAGAGCTCGACTTCGAAACCAGACAGCTTGCCGTCGGCATCGACGAAGCTGAACGGTGGGTAAGTGCCTTCCAGGCCGACGTTGATTACGCCTTTGTCCTTGATCTGTTGCAGTTGCTCACCGGCAACCGCCTGGCTGATCAGACCGGCGCTCAGCGCCAGGCCCAGCGAACCGACCAGCAGATTGCGACGTAGTGCGGAAAAATTCATGACAAGCCCCTGTGTTTTCTTATGGAAGACGCTTAAGGAAAGTTGGCGAATTCGGGAATTGGACGACAGCGCTATCCTGCCTTAAAGCAGCTTAAGCGTCTCGCGCGAAATTCGCCTGCGGCGAGACTATATGACGACTTGGTTAGACTTGAAAATACTTAATATTGAAATTGATATTCCTTATTTGAATATAAAACCTTCCCATGCTCTGCGTGGGAACGGTCTCGTCTTCCGCTTACAAGAAGTCCTTATAGGCAAACAACGCCGGCGCCCCACCGGTATGCAGGAAGATGATCGGGCCTTCTTCGAAGCGCTGCCGACCGATGCCATCAAGCAACCCGGCCATGGCCTTGCCGGTGTATACCGGGTCGAGCAACACCGCTTCCTGACTGGCCAGCAATTTCACCGCTGCCAGCGTCCCGGCATTGGGTTCGCCATAACGCGGGCCGAAATATTCGTCCCACAGCTCAATCTTGAAGCTGGCCGGCAGCTCAACGCCGAGCAGCTCAGCAGTACGTTGCGCCAGCCCCTGCACTTTCGGGCGCTGCTCTTCTTCAGTGCGCGACACGGTCACGCCGATCACCGGCAGTTGCGGCAATGCCTCACTCAACGCCAGCGCCAGGCCGCTGTGGGTCCCGGCGCTACCCGATGCCAGTACCACGGCGGCGAAGTCGAGCCCGGTGTCTGTGATCTGTTCGGCCAGCTCAAGCCCGGCACGCACATAACCCAAGGCACCGAGGGCGTTGGAGCCGCCAATCGGTACCAGATACGGTTTTTTTCCGTTGCTGCGCAGACGCACGGCGAGGGCCGCGAGTTGTTCATCGGCGTTGTCGAGGTTGTCGACCAGCTCAACTTTTGTGTCGAACAGATCCAGCAGCAGGCGATTGCCATTGCCGGTGTAGTTGCTGTCTTCGGTGCCCAGCGGATTTTCCAGCAACGCCACGCAACTCAGGCCGAGTTTGGCGGCCAGCGCCGCCGTCTGGCGAACGTGGTTCGATTGCAGCGCACCGGCGGTGATCAGCGTGTCGGCGCCCTGGGCGAGGGCGTCGGCGGCGAGGTACTCGAGTTTGCGCAGCTTGTTGCCGCCCATGGCCAGCGGCGTCAGGTCATCGCGTTTGATGTAGACGTCACGGCCGAGCCAGGTGGACAGGCGCTCAAGTTTTTCCAGTGGGGTCGGCTGGCCAAGCAGTTCCAGGCGAGTAAAGCGATCCAGCTGTTGTTTAATCATGGTTGCGTACTGGAGGAGAAAGATGAAGGGACTATAGGCACGCGCTTTTGCACGGGCAACCATCAATCGCTTATAGCCAAATGGACTGAGCCCAGCACTATCGGTTCTTAATTCGCCCTCACAGGCATGCCTTAAAGTAGTCGCCGTTGACGCGGCCAGGCACTCCGGCCGCCCGTGAGGAGTCTTTACCGTGAGCGAGCGTTCCAGCCATTGGCAATTACAGACCATCGTCAGTCAACTGCGCAGCGCGCGGGATCAGTGGCGCGCCCAGAATGGCCGGGCATCCGGCGAGCAGGGTGGGCGCGAACTGCCGTCCCGCGCCGCGATGGCGCAGATTCTTGAAGCGCTGTGTGGGGCATTGTTCCCGATGCGTCTGGGGCCGGTGGATTTGCGTGAGGAAAGCGAAGACTTCTACGTTGGCCACACCCTCGATGTCGCGCTGAATGCGTTGCTCGCCCAGACACGTCTGGAACTGCGCTACGTCGCCCGCCACAGCGCTCAGGACGACAGCGAAGTGGAGACCCGGGCGCTCCAGATCATTCAGGATTTTGCCTTGGCATTGCCGGGCTTGCGCACGTTGCTCGACACCGATGTGCTGGCGGCTTATCACGGCGATCCGGCGGCGCGCAGTGTGGATGAAGTGCTGCTGTGCTATCCGGGGATTCTAGCGGTGATCCACCATCGTCTCGCCCACCATTTGTATCGTGCAGGGCTGCCGTTGCTGGCGCGGATCAGCGCAGAAATTGCGCACTCGGCCACCGGCATTGATATCCATCCGGGCGCGCAGATCGGCCGTAGTTTCTTTATTGATCACGGCACGGGTGTGGTGATTGGCGAGACGGCGATCATTGGTGAGCGTGTGCGGATCTATCAGGCGGTAACGTTAGGCGCCAAGCGCTTCCCGGCCGATGAAGACGGGCAGTTGCAGAAGGGCCATCCACGCCATCCTATTGTCGAGGACGACGTGGTGATTTATGCCGGGGCGACGATTCTTGGGCGGATCACCATCGGCAAGGGGTCGACCATCGGCGGCAACGTGTGGCTGACCCGCAGCGTGCCGGCGGGGTGCAATTTGACCCAGGCCAATTTGCAGCATGATGACGGGACGCAGAAGTAGCTTCTGATTTTTTGTTGCGGCATCCAGCCTCTTCGCGAGCAAGCCCGCTCCCATAGCTGGAATGAGGGGGCTTGCTCACGAATGGGTCTTGGGGCGAATCCAGATAATGTCCCTGCGCCAATTCTCCACTGAACCAATCTCTCCAACTCCACGTCATACCTCACCTTGAGCTAGCGTAGGAACACGACCGGCTGGCCGTACGATTAGTCGTTAGCGTCCTATCCATGTTTAACTTGAACGTTCATTCAAGTTAAACCGGTGGTTCGCTGCCCGCTCACAACAGGAGGCTTGCCTTTGCTGAGTCCGATCATTTCAGCCACGTCTCAATCCATCGAGGTGCGCGTTTCATGAGTGCATCGTCAACCCCCGCCAGCGGCCTGGTACGCATGAATCCGCCGGTGTTCTACTTCGCCGCGACGGTCATTCTGCTCTTTGGTCTTGTGGTCATCGCCATGCCACAACAGGCCGGTGCCTGGCTGCTGGCTGCGCAGAACTGGGCGGCCAATACGGTCGGCTGGTACTACATGCTCGCGATGAGCCTGTATCTGGTCTTCGTGGTGGTCACCGCGTTATCCGGCTACGGCAAGATCAAACTCGGTGCCGACCACGACGAACCCGAATTCAGTTACCTGTCCTGGGCCGGCATGCTGTTCGCTGCCGGGATCAGCATCACGTTGTTTTTCTTCTGCGTGTCCGAACCGCTGACCCACATGCTGCAACCGCCGCAAGGCGAGGCCGGCACGGCGGACGCGGCGCGCCAGGCGATGCAGATTCTGTTTCTGCACTGGGGCTTGCACGGCTGGGGGGTGTTCGCCTTCGTCGGCATGGCGCTGGCCTACTTTGCCTACCGTCACAACCTGCCGCTGGCCCTGCGTTCGGCGCTGTATCCACTGATCGGCAAACGCATCAACGGCCCCATCGGTTACGCGGTGGACGGCTTCGGCATCATCGCTACCGTGTTCGGCCTCGGCGCCGACATGGGCTTTGGCGTGCTGCACCTGAATTCGGGCCTGGACTACTTGTTCGGCATCGCGCACACCCAGTGGATTCAAGTCGGTTTGATCACTCTGATGATGGGCGCGGCGATCATCGTGGCTGTCGCCGGTGTGGATAAAGGCGTGCGGGTGATGTCCGACATCAACATGCTGCTGGCCTGCGCGCTGCTGCTGTTCGTGCTGTTCGCCGGCCCCACCCAGCATCTGCTCAATACCTTGATCCAGAACGTTGGCGACTACCTCGGTGCCTTGCCGATGAAGAGTTTTGACCTCTACGCCTATGACACACCGAGCGACTGGCTTGGCGGCTGGACGGTGTTCTACTGGGCCTGGTGGATCGCATGGTCGCCCTTCGTGGGCTTGTTCATCGCACGGATTTCCCGTGGCCGCACCATTCGTGAGTTCGTCTTCGGCGTGCTGCTGATCCCGCTCGGCTTCACCTTGGCGTGGATGTCGATCTTCGGCAACAGCGCCCTCGATCAGGTGCTCAATCACGGCATGAGCGCGCTCGGCATGTCGGCCCTCGACAACCCGTCGATGAGCATTTATCTGTTGCTGGAAACCTACCCGTGGAGCAAAACCGTCATCGCTGTGACGGTGTTCATCAGCTTCGTGTTCTTCGTCACCTCAGCCGACTCCGGTACCGTGGTGCTCTCGACACTGTCGGCCAAGGGCGGCAACCCGGACGAAGACGGGCCGAAATGGCTGCGGGTGTTCTGGGGCGTGATGACGGCGCTGATCACCAGCTCGCTGCTATTCTCCGGCAGCATCGATGCACTGAAGTCGGCGGTGGTGCTGACCTCGTTGCCGTTCTCGCTGATCCTGCTTTTGATGATGTGGGGCCTGCACAAGGCGTTCTATCTGGAGTCGCAGAAGCAGATCGCGCAACTGCACTCGCTGGCGCCGGTGTCCGGCTCGCGGCGTGGTTCAGGGGGCTGGCGACAGCGTCTGAGCCAGGCCGTGCACTTCCCGTCGCGTGACGAGGTGTACCGTTTCATGGACACCACCGTGCGCCCGGCGATTGAAGAAGTGACGGCGGTGTTTGTCGAAAAAGGCCTGAACGTGGTCACCCAGCCGGACCCGGCCAACGACAGCGTCAGCCTGGAAATCGGCCATGGCGAGCAGCATGCGTTCATCTACCAAGTGCAGATGCGCGGCTACTTCACGCCATCATTCGCCCGGGGTGGCATGGGCTCCAAGCAGCTCAACAATCGCCGCTACTACCGCGCCGAAGTGCACCTGAGCGAGGGCAGTCAGGACTACGATATGGTCGGCTACACCAAAGAGCAGATCATCAACGACATCCTCGACCAGTACGAACGGCACATGCAGTTCCTGCATCTGGTGCGTTGATCGTGGGTTGAGCGCCGAGTCGGATCAAGACTCGGTGCTCAAGCACCCTGCCAGGATCAGGCCGAAGAGGATGATTGGGGTGTGCAGGGTGGATAATCATCGACGGTTCTGACGCCTTCGCGAGCAAGCCCGCTCCCACAGGGGTTACGTCAATCGTCCATTAGCTGTTCATCAAACAAGAGAGGATTCGATGACTTACACCGCTGCCGAAAACCGCTATGAGTCCATCCCTTACCGCCGCGTCGGGCGCAGCGGTCTGGTGCTGCCGGCGCTATCGCTGGGCCTGTGGCACAACTTCGGCGACAGCACGCCGATCGACACCCAGCGCGCCCTGCTGCGCACTGCGTTCGACCTGGGGATCAACCACTTCGACCTGGCCAACAACTACGGCCCTCCGTACGGTAGCGCCGAGATCAATTTCGGTCGCCTGCTGCGCGAAGACTTCAAGCCATACCGCGATGAGTTGATCATCTCCAGCAAGGCCGGTTGGGACATGTGGCCTGGCCCTTACGGTCAGGGCGGTGGCTCGCGTAAATATGTGCTGGCCAGCCTTGATCAGAGCCTGCAGCGCCTGGGCCTGGACTATGTGGACATCTTCTATTCGCATCGCTTCGATCCGGACACCCCGCTGGAGGAAACCGCCAGCGCCCTCGCCAGCGCCGTGCAACAGGGCAAGGCGTTGTACATCGGCATCTCGTCGTACTCCGGGGTGAAAACCCGCGAGATCGCCGCGCTGCTCAAAGAGTGGAAGGTGCCGCTGCTGATTCACCAGCCGGCGTACAACCTGCTCAACCGCTGGGTGGAAAAAGACTTGCTCGACACCACCGATGAACTCGGCACTGGCGTCATCGCCTTCACGCCGTTGGCGCAAGGTCTGCTGACCGACAAATACCTCAACGGCGTGCCGGCGGATGCGCGGGTCAATCGTCCGGGCGGTGGTTCGCTGCAGGCTTCGCATTTGTCCGAAGCCAACATCGCCCACGTCCGTGCGCTGAACGAGATCGCCAAGCGTCGCGGCCAGAGCCTGGCGCAACTGGCACTGGCCTGGACGCTACGTGACCCGCGCGTGACCTCGGCGCTGATCGGCGCAAGCCGACCGGAGCAGATTATCGAGAACGTCGGGGCGTTGAAGAATCTGAGCTTCAGTGCTGAAGAACTGGCAGAAATTGACCGGTTTGCCCAAGAGGGCGGGATCAATCTTTGGGAGAAGCCCTCGATGGCGCAGTGAGCATCCTTCAACCCAGTCCTCTCCCTGCGGGAGAGGATCAGGGTGAGGTTTTTTTCAGTTGCTGATCGCCAGAATGCTCGCCTGGTACGACCCGACAAACACATCGAAATCGCCCACCTCGTTCTGCTCCAGCTCAGCCTGCGCCACCAGGGAAGAGCGCGCCAGTTCCTCAAACTTCGCCTGCTCGTCAGCTGTCAACGACTCGTTGCGGAAAAACTCGGCATGTGCCTGACTCTGACGCAGGGAAAACTGCGCGAAGCTTTCCTTGTGCTCGGCCATCGCTGCCAGCACTTGGGCAGAAGGCGTTAGCGACGGGTCGCGGACTTTTGCCAGTTGCGCATCCAGTGCCTTGCTGTGGGCATCGCCGCCATGGCTTTGATCGAGCAGCGCAGCGAGTGGGGCAATCTTTTCCAGCAACTCTACCGCCCATGCCTTCATCTCGACCGGCTCACCGTCGCGCTGCAATTGCAGACCCGGACGGCGACCTTCCTTGACCACGCTGAGGAAGTTCGAGGTCGCGTTGCTGCAACTGGTGTTGGTCAGCAGTGGGCTGTCGTTGAGTGCGCAATACAGCAGGAACGCATCAATGAAGCGCGATTCAGTGAGGTCGATGCCCATCGGCAGGAACGGGTTGATGTCCAGGCAGCGCACTTCGACGTACTGAATGCCACGGGCCACCAGCGCCTGAATCGGCCGCTCGCCGCTGTAGGTCACGCGTTTTGGGCGGATGTTGGAGTAGTACTCGTTTTCGATCTGCAGGATGTTGGTGTTCAACTGAACCCACTCGCCATCCTTGTGCGTGCCGACTTCCACATACGGTGCGTACGGCGTAGCCACGGCCTTGCGCAGGCTGTCGGTGTAGCTCGTCAGATCGTTGTAGCACGGCGTCAGGCCGGCCTGGGCGTTGCTCTGGTAACCGAGGTCGCTCATGCGCAGGCTGGTGGCGTACGGCAGGTAGAGCGTGTCTGGATCGAGCTGTTCCAACTGATGCGAACGACCGCGCAGGAAGCCCGCGTCGAGTGCCGGTGAGGCGCCGAACAGGTACATCAGCAACCAGCTGTAGCGCCGGAAGTTGCGGATCAGCGCGATATAGGACGACGACTGGAAATCCCGGTCAGTGCCGACAAAACCCTCGGTTTCGCGCAGCAACGGCCAGAGTTTTTCCGGCAGGGAAAAATTGTAGTGAATCCCGGCGATGCACTGCATGGTCTTGCCGTACCGCAGGGCCAGGCCCTTGCGATAGACGTACTTGAGCTGACCGATATTGGACGTGCCGTAATAGGCAATCGGGATGTCTTCCTCGGCCGGCAATGGGCACGGCATCGATGGACTCCACAGGTACTCGTTGCCGAGTTTGCTGTAGGCAAAACGGTGAATCCTGTCCAGGCTCGCCAGTGTATCTGCCGGGTCGGGCAGGGCGGGCGTGATGAATTCCAGCAGCGACTCGGAATAGTCGGTGGTGATTTTTTCGTTGGTCAGCGCGGAACCCAAGGCTTCGGGGTGCGGCGTTTGCGCCAGACGACCTTCGCTGGTCACGCGCAGGCATTCACGTTCGATACCGTGGAGGCACTGTTCGAGCAGAGAGAGGTTAGCGCGCTCGCCGAGCAGAGCCAGGCGGCGGTTGAGAAGTTCGCTCAATTTGGATTCCTTCACGCGTCAGTCGCCCCAATATGGGGGTGGGCAAGACGGTCTACAAGGGTGAAGTTGAAACTGGCGTTTTCGCCTGGTTTTTTGGGCTCACGAAGCCCCTTTCGAACCGCCGACTTCAATCCCTGAATCTGGCAGATGCACGCGAAGTAAACGCGATCCTTGTGGGAGCGGGCTTGCTCGCCAAGGCGGTGTATCAGTCGCAGACATGCAAACTGACACACAGCCTTGGCGAGCAAGCCCGCTCTCACAGAAAAGCTCGACGCGGCGATCACTGCGCCGAAATTAACTCAAAATGATGAACAACATCTACAGGACAGCGAACGTGCCTTGCGCTTTTGCGACCAGTTTTTCGCCCTGCATCACGTCGGCTTCGACCACCAGCGTGCGGCGGCCCGGGTGGATGACCCGCGCCGTGCACAGCACCTCGCCGTCGGAAACGGCGCGGATATAGTTGATCTTGCATTCGATGGTCGCGCTCTGCTGATCGAAACCGTGGGTGCTGGAACAGGCCAGACCCATGGCGATGTCGACCAGGCTGAACAGCGCGCCACCGTGCAATTTGCCGCCGCGATTGCGCAGTTCCGGCTCCAGCACCAGGGCGACTTGCGCCACCCCGGTTTCCAGGCTGTGCAGGCGGCAGCCCAACAGCTTGAAAAACGCACTCTCGACGAGCCCGGCCGGAATGTCCATCAGCGTTTCTTCAACTGCTTGGCGTTGGCGAACAGCGAGGCCATCGCATTGTTCACGGGCGTCGCTGTTGCGGTTTCCTTGCGTGGCGCATTGTTCGACGGCTGGCGTTGCGCCGAGCCCGGACGCGAGCCACGGGCGCCATCGATCTTCTCGCCCGGGGTGTCGCCCATGCGCATCGACAGGCCCACGCGTTTGCGCGGAATGTCGACTTCCATGACCTTTACTTTCACCACGTCACCGGCTTTCACCGCTTCACGCGGGTCCTTGATGAACTTCTCCGACAGCGCCGAGATGTGCACCAGACCGTCCTGATGCACGCCGATGTCGACGAAGGCACCGAACGCGGTCACGTTGGTGACGACGCCTTCGAGGATCATCCCCAGTTGCAGGTCTTTGAGGTCTTCGACGCCTTCCTGGAACTCGGCAGTCTTGAACTCCGGGCGCGGGTCGCGGCCCGGTTTTTCGAGCTCCTGGAGGATGTCGGTCACGGTCGGCAGACCGAAGGTCTCGTCGGTGAACTTCTTCGGATCCAGACGCTTGAGGAACCCGGCATCGCCGATCAACGAGCGGACGTCGCGGTCGGTTTCAGCGGCAATACGCTGTACCAGCGGATAGGCTTCCGGGTGAACCGCCGAGGAATCCAGCGGGTTGTCACCGTTCATCACGCGCAAGAAACCGGCGGCCTGTTCGAAGGTTTTTTCGCCCAGGCGTGCGACTTTCTTCAGCGCTGCACGGGTTTTGAATGCGCCGTGTTCGTCGCGGTGCGCCACGATGTTCTGCGCCAATGTGGCGTTGAGGCCGGAGATCCGTGCCAGCAGCGCTACCGAAGCGGTGTTGACGTCGACACCGACGGCGTTCACGCAGTCCTCGACCACCGCGTCCAGGCCTCGTGCCAGTTTCAGCTGCGACACGTCGTGCTGGTACTGGCCGACCCCGATGGATTTCGGGTCGATTTTCACCAGCTCGGCCAGCGGATCCTGCAAACGACGGGCGATGGACACCGCGCCACGGATCGACACGTCCAGATCGGGGAATTCCTTGGCCGCCAGTTCCGACGCCGAGTACACCGATGCGCCGGCCTCGGAGACCATGACCTTGGTCATCTTCATGGCTGGGTATTTTTTGATCAGCTCGATCGCCAGTTTATCGGTTTCACGGCTGGCGGTGCCGTTGCCGATGGCGATCAGGTCAACCGAGTGCTTGGCACACAGCGCGGCCAGGATGGCGATGGTCTGATCCCACTTGTTGTGTGGAACGTGCGGGTAAACCGTGGCGTGATCCAGCAGCTTGCCGGTGGAGTCGACCACGGCCACCTTGCAACCGGTACGCAGGCCCGGGTCGAGGCCCAGGGTCGCACGCGGGCCGGCCGGTGCGGCCAGCAGCAGGTCGTGCAGGTTGTGGGCGAATACGTTGATCGCCTCGGTTTCGGCGCCGTCGCGCAGCTCGCCCAGCAGATCGGTTTCCAGGTGGGTGTAGAGCTTGACCTTCCAGGTCCAGCGCACCACCTCGCCAAGCCATTTGTCGGCGGGACGGTTCTGATTCTGGATGTTGAATTGCTGGCCGATCATGCCCTCGCACGGGTGCATGGTGCCCGGCAGTTCGTCGCCGACCTTCAGTGCGGAGCTGAGGATGCCTTCGTTGCGGCCGCGGAAAATCGCCAGTGCGCGGTGCGACGGCATGCTTTTGAGCGGCTCGTCGTGTTCGAAGTAGTCGCGGAACTTGGCGCCTTCTTCTTCCTTGCCTGCGATCACGCGGGCACTGAGGGTTGCTTCCTGTTTGAGGTAGCTGCGCAGTTTTTCCAGCAGGCTGGCGTCTTCGGCGAAGCGTTCCATCAGGATGTATTTGGCGCCTTCCAACGCAGCCTTCACATCGGCCACGCCTTTTTCGGCGTCGACGAAGCGTGCGGCTTCGGTTTCCGGAGCGAGATTCGGGTCGTTGAACAGGCCGTCAGCCAGGTCGCCAAGGCCGGCTTCCAGGGCAATCTGGCCCTTGGTGCGGCGCTTTTGCTTGTACGGCAGGTACAAGTCTTCAAGGCGGGTCTTGGTGTCGGCGAGTTTGATATCGCGTTCAAGGGCGGGGGTGAGTTTGCCTTGCTCCTCGATGCTGGCGAGGATGCTGATGCGCCGTTCGTCGAGTTCTCGCAGGTAGCGCAAACGCTCTTCCAGATGACGCAGTTGCGTGTCATCAAGGCTGCCGGTCACTTCTTTCCGGTAACGGGCGATGAAGGGAACGGTAGAGCCTTCATCGAGTAGCGCGACGGCCGCTTCGACCTGTTGTGGGCGTACACCGAGTTCCTCGGCAATGCGGCTGTTGATGCTGTCCATAAAACCACCTGACATAGTGTGAAAGCAGGCTCGCAGGCACGGAAACAAAGGCCCGGAGTCTGGTTGAACGGCTAGAGGATTGCCGCTGCCTGGGTCAAAAGGCACCCCATTGACCCGTGAAATCGAACAATTACTGCGGCCACCGGGAAAAAAGCCCGGCCAACTCCGGTAACGATTCAGACGTTGCCTGGCACAAAACGCCGCGCATTATAACCAGCGTTCTGTCATTCGGGGGCGTTGCAGTCTGTAGGCATAAACCCCGGTTTTCTGGCAGTGAAGGAAAAATCTGCTAACAATGCACACGGTGCGTATAACGGCAGCTACGCCATAATGCGCGCCGAGCTAAAAGGAGCATCCAATGAGCAGCACTGCACAACCTGCTGAAGGCGAAAAAATTCTTATCGTTGACGACGATCCAGGGCTGAGTAGCCTGCTGGAACGTTTTTTCGTCAGCAAGGGCTATCGTGCCCGTACCGTACCGAACACCGAGCAGATGGATCGTCTGCTCTCGCGTGAAGTTTTCAATCTGGTCGTCCTCGACCTGATGCTGCCTGGCGAAGACGGTCTGACCGCCTGCCGCCGTCTGCGCGCGGCGAACAACCAGATTCCGATCATCATGCTCACCGCCAAGGGCGATGAGATGAGCCGCATCAAGGGCCTGGAACTGGGTGCCGACGACTATCTGGCCAAGCCGTTCAACCCGGACGAGCTGATGGCACGGGTCAAAGCAGTGCTGCGCCGTCAGGCCGCACCGGTACCGGGCGCTCCGGGCAGCGAAGACGAAAACGTCACCTTCGGTGATTACGTGTTGTCGCTGGCCACTCGCGAACTGAAGCGCGGCGACGAAGTACACATGCTCACCACCGGTGAGTTTGCGGTACTCAAGGCCCTCGTCATGAACGCGCGTCAGCCACTGACCCGCGATAAACTGATGAACCTGGCCCGTGGCCGCGAGTGGGATGCCCTCGAGCGTTCCATCGATGTGCAGATTTCCCGTCTGCGCCGGATGATCGAGCCCGATCCGTCCAAACCGCGCTACATCCAGACGGTCTGGGGCGTGGGCTATGTGTTTGTACCGGATGGCACCGCCACCAAGTGATCGGTGATTTGTAGGAGCGAGTCTGTCGGGGGCGGGTCGAATGACCCATCTCACAGACTCGCAATCCGCAATATGCGAGCATGGCTCGCTCCTGCAAGTGTGTAGCGGTTAAAGATGAAAACCCCCGTCTGGTTTCCCCAAAGTTTTTTCTCCCGCACCCTCTGGCTGGTGCTCATCGTCGTGCTGTTTTCCAAGGCGCTGACCCTGGTTTATCTGTTGATGAACGAGGACGTGCTGGTGGATCGTCAATACAGTCACGGCGTCGCTCTGACGCTGCGCGCCTATTGGGCCGCAGACGAAGAAAACCGCGCGAAGATCGCCGATAAGGTGCCCCTGATCAGGGTGGTCGGGGCGGGTGTGCCGGAAGGCGAACAACATTGGCCTTATAGCGAAATCTATCAGCGGCAGATGCAGACCGAGCTGGGCCCCGACACCGAGGTGCGATTACGCATGCACTCACCGCCGGCGCTCTGGGTCCGAGCACCGAGCCTGGGTGATGGCTGGCTGAAAGTCCCACTGTACCCGCATCCATTGCGTGGCCAGAAAATCTGGAACGTCCTCGGCTGGTTCCTCGCCATTGGTTTGCTGTCGACCGCGTCGGCATGGATTTTCGTCAGCCAGCTCAACCAACCCTTGAAGCGACTGGTGTATGCCGCCCGGCAACTCGGTCAGGGCCGCAGCGTGCGCCTGCCGATCAGCGACACGCCAAGCGAGATGACCGAGGTCTATCGCGCCTTCAACCAGATGGCCGAGGACGTCGAACAGGCCGGGCGTGAGCGCGAGTTGATGCTGGCCGGGGTTTCCCACGATTTGCGCACGCCGTTGACCCGGTTGCGGCTGTCGCTTGAATTGATGGGCGACCGTAACGACCTGACCGACGACATGGTGCGCGACATCGAGGACATGGATGCGATTCTCGACCAGTTCCTGGCGTTCATTCGCGACGGTCGGGACGAGTCTGTGGAGGAAGTGGATCTCAGCGATCTGGTACGTGAAGTCGTGGCGCCGTACAACCAGAGTGAAGAGAAGGTTCGGTTGCGTCTGGAACCGATCCAGCCGTTTCCGCTGCGTCGGGTTTCAATGAAGCGCTTGTTGAACAACCTGATTGGCAACGCTTTGAATCATGCCGGCAGCGGCGTTGAAGTCGCCGCGTATGTGTCTGGCGACACCAGTGCCCCGTATGTGGTGCTGAGTGTGATGGACCGTGGGGCGGGGATCGATCCTTCGGAGCTTGAGGCGATCTTCAACCCGTTCACCCGTGGTGACCGCGCTCGTGGCGGCAAAGGCACCGGGTTGGGGTTGGCGATCGTGAAGCGGATCGCTTCGATGCATGGCGGCAATGTTGAGTTGCGTAATCGGTCCGGGGGTGGACTGGAGGCGCGGGTCAGGTTGCCGTTGGGGTTGATGCTGCCTCGCGATGCTGTTTAAACACTGACATCCAGGGTGAGGCTGATGGCCCCTTCGCGGGCTTGCCCGCGAAGGCGGCCTCTGAGCCGCCACATATTTCCGGGTTTAGCCCTTGCCTTTGGTGCGAGTCATATTCGGCCCGCCATTCTTCTCAAGATGCTCAATGATGATCCCCGCCACATTCTTCCCGGTGGTGGTCTCGATCCCTTCAAGCCCCGGCGACGAGTTCACTTCCATCACCAGCGGCCCGTGATTGGAACGCAGGATATCCACCCCCGCCACCGCCAGGCCCATGACCTTGGCCGCCCGCAGCGCTGTCATGCGTTCTTCCGGGGTGATCTTGATCAGGCTGGCGCTACCGCCACGATGCAGGTTGGAGCGGAACTCGCCCGGTTTGGCCTGACGTTTCATGGCCGCGATCACCTTGTCGCCGACCACGAAACAGCGGATGTCCGCACCGCCAGCCTCCTTGATGTATTCCTGGACCATGATGTTCTGCTTCAGGCCCATGAACGCTTCGATCACCGACTCCGCCGCCGTCGCGGTTTCACACAGCACCACACCAATGCCCTGAGTGCCTTCCAGCACTTTGATCACCAGCGGAGCACCGTCGACCATGTCGATCAGGTCCGGAATGTCATCCGGTGAGTGAGCGAACCCGGTCACCGGCAAGCCGATGCCCCGGCGCGACAGCAGTTGCAACGAGCGCAACTTGTCCCGGGAACGGGCAATGGCCACCGATTCGTTGAGCGGGAACACCCCCATCATTTCGAACTGACGCAACACCGCGCAGCCATAGAACGTTACCGACGCGCCGATCCGTGGAATCACCGCATCGAAACCTTCCAGCGGTTTGCCGCGATAGTGGATCTGCGGCTTGTGGCTGGCGATGTTCATATAGGCGCGCAAGGTGTCGATCACCACCATTTCATGCCCGCGCTCGGTGCCGGCTTCGACCAGGCGACGGGTGGAATACAGACGCGGGTTCCGCGACAGCACAGCGATCTTCATGCAACACCTGTGGAGGAGGTAGATACCGGGAACACCGGCTTGTCTTGTACATATTTGATGCCCGGATTGACCACCAGTTGGCCGTCAATCAAAGCTTTGGAACCGAGTAGCAGGCGATAACGCATGGACTTGCGGCAAGCGAGGGTGAACTCGACCGACCAGACCCGATCACCGAGGGCCAGGGTGGTGCTGATCACATAGCGCACCTGAGCCTGACCGTTGGAGCTTTTAATGGTCTTGCGCGCCACCAAAGGCGCTTCGCAACGCCGGTGACGCAACTGCACCACCGTGCCCAGGTGCGCAGTGAAGCGCACCCACTTCGCGCCGTCGCGTTCGAACGGCTCGATGTCAGTGGCGTGCAGGCTGGAGGTGCTGGCACCGGTGTCGATTTTTGCCCGCAGGCCCGCGACTCCCAAATCAGGGAGCGCCACCCACTCGCGCAGACCGACAACGGTCAAATGGTCAAATGTCTTCAAAAAAATGCTCAACCGTGACAACCGCTCAGTCCGCAGGGGCCGGATTCGCGGTATTCACGCAGAATAATGGTTAAAAGGCGACAGATATCTACAGCCCGGATTACCGGCGTCTGAAGCAGGCGCCGGAATGTGTGCATTGTAATCCGGGATGGGGTCATTCATGGCACGACAGAAACGGTAGTACAGTTCACCAATATTTCAGAATGAGGACATTCCATGGCACAAAAAAACGAAGACGACGACAAGGTCCGTCTCGATAAGTGGCTATGGGCCGCGCGTTTCTACAAAACCCGTGCCTTGGCCAAAGCAGCGATCGAGAGTGGCAAGGTGCATTGTCGAGGCGAGCGCTGCAAGCCTGGCAAAGAGCCACGCATTGGCGACGAATTTGAGATTCGCACCGGTTTCGAAGTGCGCATAGTGAGGGTCGAGGCACTGTCTATCGTGCGTCGTGGCGCGCCCGAAGCGCAAACGCTGTATGCGGAGACCGAGGCGAGTATCGCCAAGCGCGAAGCGGCTGCGGCGATGCGCAAGGCCGGTGCGTTGGGCGTGAGCACCGATGGCAAGCCGAGCAAGAAGCAGCGGCGGGATCTGTTCAAGTTTCGGGGTAGCGGCAGCGAGTAGGGCGTCACTGCCTCTTCGCGAGCAAGCTAGCTCCCACACAAGATTGCATTCCAATGTGGGAGCTAGCCTGTTGGCGAATCGAGTGCACAGCACTCGCCATGGACACCGCGATATCAGGCGCTACGCACCACACTCATCCGCGAAATCAGCGGCAGCTTGCCCAGCAAACTGAAAACCGGCGCCGTCACTTTCAGCCAGAAATTCGCGGCGTGATACGCAAATGGCGTGTAGTAGCCCCAGCCCAACGCCAGCACCGCCAGCAACACGCCGCCGATGTAATCGTCCTGACCCCAATGCGCCCCGGCCACCAGCCGCGGCAGCATGAACAGCACCGCCAGGCCCCAGATCGTCAGGAACTGGCCAACCGAGCGGCTGAACACCCCCATGAACAATGCCCAGATCAGCAACACCGAAGCATGGTCGCCCGGGAAGCTCTGGCTCGAGCGATCTTTCAACTCCCAGGTCTTTTCCAGATGCGGGAAGTAATCGCTGAGGTGTACCGCGCCTTCAAGCACCATCGACGGACTGCTGTGCTGCCAGTCCATGAAATCGGCGAACTTGGAAAACAGCGTACGGATCACCACCATCAACAGCAGAATCGATAAAAAACCGAAAAAAGCACGGCGCGCATCAATCGCCTTGAATACCCAGTCACCTTTGATCAGCAGCGTCAGCAGAATCAGCCCGACGACGATGTCGAACGGACGCATACTTGCAATTGCCCAGATGTGGAGCCATATGGGGTTGCTGGCCAGTGGTGCATTGAGCGAGCGGAACAGCCACTCGTCGAAAATCACACACAGCGAGTTACCCGTAGGCCATAACCAGAAAGCCAGTAGCGCTAACGGCACCACGTTGCACAGAACCAGCCGGCCGAGGTTCCACCTTGATTGGAACAAACCCGGATTGTTCATAAAATGCCTCCCATGGCGTAGCAGTCGGCACCAAAGAGGGTGCCAAGAAACGCGAATTTTCATTCTTTGTAATCATTTTGTCATCACTTTCAGATACCGGACCTATGACCGACCTAACGGATACCGATTTCACCCAACGCTTCATCTTCGATGACAGCGACACCCGTGGCGAACTGGTGGCGCTTGAGCGCAGCTACGCTGAAGTGCTCGCCAAACACCCATACCCCGAGCCGGTCGCGCAATTGCTGGGCGAATTGATGGCGGCGGCCTCTTTGCTGGTGGGCACCCTGAAGTTCGACGGCTTGCTGATTTTGCAGGCGCGCTCTGAAGGCCCGATCCCGATGCTGATGATCGAATGCTCCAGCGAGCGCGAGATCCGAGGATTGGCGCGCTACCACGCCGATCAGATTGCCGCCGATGCGACCCTCAGCGACCTGATGCCAAAGGGTGTGCTGGCCCTGACCGTCGACCCGACGGTTGGCCAGCGCTATCAGGGCATCGTCGATCTCGACGGCGAAACCCTGTCCGATTGCTTCACCAATTATTTCGTCATGTCGCAACAGGTCGGCACCCGCTTCAAGTTGTTCGCCGACGGCCGCCGCGCCCGTGGTCTGCTGCTGCAGCAACTGCCGGCCGATCGTCTGAAAGACGAAGAAGACCGCGCGGCCAGTTGGCAGCACATCACCGCGCTGGCCAGCACGCTGACCGCCGATGAATTATTGAGCCTGGACAACGAAACCGTGCTTCATCGTCTCTACCATGAAGAGCAAGTGCGCCTGTTCGACGTGCAGAAGCTGCGTTTCCGTTGCAGCTGCTCGCGTGAGCGCTCGGGCAATGCGCTGGTCAGTCTGGGTCTGGAAGATGCGCAGGCGCTGGTTGCCGAACAGGGCGGCAACGTCGAGATCGATTGCCAGTTCTGCAACGAACGCTACTTGTTCGATGCGGCCGACATCGCTCAATTGTTCGCTGGTGCGGGCGTCGACACGCCGTCAGATACCCGGCACTAAAACGGTTCAGCGCAGGTAAATTCACTGCTCAACGACGGAATTTCGCCGTTACGACGGGAGGACCCTACTCTTTTTGGGCTTTTCTGGCATAATCCGGCCCACTTTTTTCGCGGTAGTAGTGCGCAACTTTCTACTACAAAACGTTAGTCTCAATGGTGTGGCGGCCATGGATGATTTCATTGAGTACAAACACATCGCACTCAATCCCGGTCTGCGT
>NZ_JBIUWN010000071.1:0-29415 GCF_044743485.1 Pseudomonas sp. NPDC087614
GGAGGACGTTCTCTAATCTTTACCAACCGCGTAAGACAGGAACTGCTCGATGATTTCATCGCGGGCGTTGAGTTGAGCAGTTCCTGGAGGACGTTCTCTAATGTTTACCAACCGCGTAAGACAGGCCATCGCGGCCACCCTACAAGGCCTGCCGCTGTCGGCGACCGTTGAGGAATTCACCCCGCCGAAAATCGATTTCGACATGGAAAGCATGACGGGCGGGCGCTTCATCGTTGAGGAAATGGCCAAGAGCGCCAAGCCGCTGAATGCTCAGATCAAGCTGCAAGGCACCGGTGCTGAAGTGTTGCTGGCGATGGGGGTAAAACTGGGCGACGACATCCTGCTGAACGTGCGTGAAGCCGGTCAGGATCAGGACGGCAACACCTGGTTCACCTATCACACCATCGGCGGCAAGCTCAAAACCATGGGTGAGGACGCGATCAAAATGGGCGGCAAAGCCCTGACGACGCTGGACTTCTCCTGCCGCACCTACAACCGTCTGGAAAACGGCATTCCGGTGATCGACATCGACGTGCGCACCCAGAAATTCGTGCTCAACGGCGTCGACATCCTCGGTGATGCGCGTCGTGCGGTGCTGATGCCGTAACGCTGTAAGCCAGCCCGGCACCTGACCCTGTGGGAGCGGGCTTGCTCGCGAATGCGGTGTGACAGTCGACACTCATTCATCTGACAGGCCGCCTTCGCGAGCAAGCCCGCTCCCACATTGGGCCAGTGTGACTGGCCGATGTTTAGCAACACCCCTCCTCAAGAATCACCAAGGAATTCATTCATGTCGTGGATGCCACCCCAGCATGACCTGCTGTCGCCGATCACCGGCGACGACGGCGCGCAGATCGAACAGATCCAGCTCAAACCATTGTTCTATGCCGCGCAAAAAGAAGCGCTGGAACGCGCCGGCGATGATGAAGACGATCAGTTCTTCGAACTGGCGCTGCTCGCTACCGGCCTGTCGGTCAAGGAACTCGACCAGCTCAAACGCCCGGACTACGTGAGCATCGCCCAGTACGTGCACGAAATGTCGACCCGTCCGGCGTCGTACTTTCTCGATCAGGTTGAAGACGCGGAAAAGTCCGACGATCCCGATCAAATCCAACTGCTGCAACCGCTCGCCGTGACCGGCCGCACCGTGACGTCGCTGAGCCTGGAAATGCCGGTGCTGCGCGCCACCAAAGTGATGAAGAAACTGAAAACGGCCAAGGAACGCGCCGAGTTCATCACCGCCCACTGCGCCGGCCTGATGATCCCCGATCTGGCTCACTTGACCGTCCCGGACTGGACCCAGTTGCAGGTGCGCATAGACGATTTTTTAAACCAGCCGGCGGCCTACTTTCGGAACGCGACATCGAAGTAATCCTCGATATCGTCCCGCTCATTTACCCGGTAAGTGAGGCGGAGATTCTGGAATGGGACGCCGAAAAGGCGTTGCGCCGCTACGACATAGCGATCACTCGCCTTGGCGTGAAACAGGAGTAGAGCGGCATGGCAGATGATAACTATGCGTTGACGTTCGCGAAGGTCAATCAAGAGACCCGAACGGCCAACACCACGGCCACGCTGAAGTCTCCAGTGATGTCTGCGCGAGACATCGGTTCGGCAGGTGTTGAGCCGACGTTGAAAGCGGATGGCGGTTTTGCCGGGCTAAGCCTGGCGCTGGCAGATGCCACCGTCGAACTGCGTCAGCTGACGGCCGAACAGGTTCAACTCAGGGATGTGCTGGGGTCGATACACACGGTGCTGATGTCACAGCGCTCGTTGCAACAAACACTGAATGACCGGCAAGCACAAATGGGCGGGGCGGCCCTTGGCGCCGAGCATAAAACGCCGATTGCGAATACCGCCACGTCCCCCTATAAGCCTTTGCAACCAGCCATCAATCTTGACGCCGCGATGGCGAGGCTGGATCTGGTCGTCGGGCTTGAAGGCGACCAACGCAAAACGTTGCAGGTCGCGCTGGAGAAGATGGCCACCGAGGCGAAGGTGGCTGCCGGCGGTACAACCGCGGTTGAGCTGGCAAGCATCGGCTACGCTGGCGCCAAGGCCGGGGTCGGCAATGATCGGTTGGATGCCGAAGGCAATATCGATCAAGCCGCCAGGCAAAACGACCTGATGGATTTCACCAGAGACACGGCGGTCACGGCGACTGCGTTCGAGATGAAACCACAGGATGCCGCGGATCTGTTGATCGGCTGGCGTACCTCGATGAGTCTCAATCGCGCGCAAACCCTGGATCTCGCCGACGCGACCAGTTTGCTCGACAGTCGATTGGCCGCTTCTGCCGCTGATATCGGCTCGATTCTGGGCAATTACGGCACATCGGCAAAAGGCGCCGGAATGGCGCCCGAGCAAGCCGCGGCATTCTCTGCGGCGTTGCTTAACGCCGGGGTAAACAAGGCCGATGCAGGCGTAGCGCTCGAAAAAATCACGACGACACTGGCGCTCGGGGATAAAGCTTCTGCAAGCCAGAAAGCGGCGTTCGCTCAACTGCAGCTCGACCCCAAGGCCCTGGCAGAGAAAATGAAGGGCGATGCTCCCGGCGCGATCATGGAGTTGCTGGAGGCGCTGAAGAAGCAATCTCCGAATGAGCAATCCGCGTTGTCGACAACGTTGTTCTCGGTCGCCCAACCGGTTCGGCAAATGCTCGAGAACACCGCTGACGTGCAGCGCGCCTTTGCACTGGTGGCGGGTAAAAAGGATGAAAAGGATAAAAAACAATACACAGGGGCGGTTGATCAGACTGCCCTGACACTCGCGGATACTTCGCAGGCACGCTGGAACATCTTCGGCGCCCAGAAGGACCGGCTCTATTCATCCGCCGGCGATACCGTGCTGCCAGTGTTTGACTACCTTGTGGAAAAAGTCGGAGTGGCAGCCGATGGCTTGAGTGAAGTGGCGGAAAAGGCCCCGGCACTCGCTGGCGCGCTGATCCTGATGGCAGCAGGATTGAAGGGTGGCAAGCCGCTGGGCGCATTGGCGTCCCAAGCCGCCACGTGGACAGGCCCCGTGATGGCCGGCATCAGATCCGGGTTGGGCAGTCTCTCGGCCAGTGCCGGTGCCCTCGGTACCGCCGCCCTGAGTCGTGCCAAATTTCTGGTCTCCGCTCCAGGCCGCAGTCTGATCAGTCAGGGTGCCCGGGTCGGCCGGGTGGCCGGCCCATTGAGCATGCCGTTGACGATGGTCGAAGCCGGCATGAAAGTCGTCGAAGGCGTGGCCGAGGGTGATACGAAAAAAATGGCCGGTGGCGTAGGCATGGCAGCAGGCGGCCTGGCCGGTGGCTATGCCGGCGCGAGTATTGGCGCCACGATCGGTACTTTCATTCTGCCCGGCATCGGTACGTTGATCGGTGGTGCATTAGGCGGCGCCTTAGGCAGTTTTTACGGTAGTCAGGAAGGCGGCGCCCTGGGTGAAAAACTGGCTACCCCCGCTGCCGATCAACTCGCCCCTCCGGCAGAGATCGCCAAGGATCTCTCCAGCGCTCAAACGCAAAATCAGCAGATCACCTACGCACCGTCGATTCAGATCAGCGGCAGCGAAATCGCCAGCTCGGAAAAGGTGGGCGCGATGATCTCGCAGGTTCTGCAAAACCATTTCAGCGGCGAATTCATTCCGACGATGAACACCAACCCCCTCGCCACACGACGTGACGCAGCCCTGACCGATGGAGTCGCCACATGAAACAACAAATGGCACTGGGCAGTTTCATCTTCGGCCTCTCGCGCAATTTCGCCTACAGCACGCTGGCGCGCAAATCCGACGGCGGCTGGACGGAACTGCAGATTCTCACCAGCAAACCCAAGTCCCATCAAATCGGACAGAAGCCCGAAACCCTGACCATCACTGGCAAATCAATGTACGCGGTGGCCATGGATCGGCTGGATGAGCTGCGGGCGCTGCAAGCCCTTCGTGTGCCGCTGCCGCTGATTGATGGCATCGGTCGAAACTGGGGCCTGTGGCGAATCACCATGGTTCAGGAAACCCAGACCTGCATCATCGATGATGGTACGGCGATGGTGGTGGACTGGACCCTCGAATTAGCGGAGTTCAACAATGCGTAAGGTCCGAAGCGTGGCCGGTGACTCGGTGAATCTGCTGCTCTACCGCGAGACCGGTCGCAGCGATGACGCCGCCGAAGAAGCCCTGTGGAAACTCAACCCGACCCTGGCCGAACACGGCCCGGTCCTGCCGGCCGGTGTCTGGGTGACCTTGCCGGAACTCGACAGCAGACCGGCCGCGATCAAGCCGGTTTTGGCGTGGGATTAAGGAGGTTGCATGGCACAGGGATTTACACCGGCGATCGAAATCTACGGGGCCAACCATGCCCTGCTGAACCAGCGCCTGATCAGTTGGGAACACATTGATGCCGCCGGGATGGAGTCCGATCAGCTGACACTGGTGATCGACCTGGAAGGCCTTGAAGGCTTGCCGACCCTGGGCGGAAAAATCGGCCTGCGGGTTGGCTATCTGGAGTCCGGGCTGGTCGAAAAGGGCCAGTTCAAGGTGACTCGACTGACCCCGACGCTGTTCCCGTTACGCTTGACACTGGTGGCTACCGCAGCGCCTTTCAGCGGCAAGGATGAGACCCGATTCAAGGAACGGCGCACAGCCAGTCATGGCCCGACAACCCTGGGCGGACTGTTTCGCGAACTGGTCTCGCCGCACGGTTTTTCGCCGCGCGTCGATCCAGAGCTGGCGCTGATCCGGATTGCTCATGTTGATCAGTCGAACGAAACCGACATGAGCTTTATCACACGACTGGCAAAGAGGTACGACGCGGTGGCCAAACCGTTCAACGACCTCTACGTGCTGGCGAAACCGGCGCAGCTGAAAAACCTCTCGGGTCAGGTGATACCTGACGTCAGGCTGTCGGTGACCAGCAACAATCGACCGGGGGATCACGCCTTCATCAGCGCCACACTGGAAGAGACGGCCCGTACTCAGAATCAGGGTTGCAAGACCTGCTTCTGGGACATCGCCGCCGGCAAACTGCGCGAGGTGATAACCGGTTCCGAGCCCTACAAGGTCATTCGCCAGAAACAGGCAAGTGAAGAAGAAGCCAAAGCCATCGGCGAAGCCGAAGTGCGCAAGATGCTGCGCGAGAAATACAAGCTGAAGGTTACCTGCCCAGGCGATCCGCTGCTGGCCGCCGAAGGCCTGTTGGTGCTCGATGACACCTGGCCGGACTTCATGCGCGGTCGCTGGTCGATCAAAAAGGTCACCGCCAGCGGCAAGCGCGAGGAAAGCTATCGCTGCTTGATCGAGGCAAGCGGCCTCGACGCCAAGACCTGATCCCCGCACAAACTCAAAGTGGGAGCGGGCTTGCTCGCGAAAGCGTTGTGTCAGTCGCCATCGATGTTGTATGCGCCGTCCCCTTCGCGAGCAAGCCCGCTCCCACATGGGGGCCTGCGGTAATTCCCTTCATTCTGGAACACCACCATGAAGATCACCCCGATCCTCACGCAGTTGCGTGCGCAATGCCCTGGCCTTGCCAATCACATTGCGGTGGGCGTGGATCTGGCCTTGCTGCAAGGCAACGCCGATCTGCCGACACCTTCGGCCCACGTCACACCGCTGGCCGATCTGGGCAGTAACAGCACCGCCCAAAACCTCACCACCCAACCGATCCGCGACCGCTTCGACATCGTTCTGGTGCTTGACGCCAGCGACGCTACAAAAGCGCTGGATCTGTTGCACGACCTGCGTGCCGAACTGTGGCGCGCATTGGTGGGGTTCAAGCCGGAAATAGACTACAGCGCCATCGTTTATGACGGCGGCGAGATGGTGTCGATCAACAGCAGCCGCGTCTTTTACCGGCTGCGCTTTTTTGCCGAGTTCCAGCTTGGCCGCAATCTGCCAAGTCAGCCTGCGGAAAGTTGGCACGAACGTGAACTGGACGGTTTGTCGTCCTTTACCGGGGCCACCGTGCGGGTCGATGCGATCGACCCCGCTGACCCCAACCTGAAACGCCCGGGCCCCGATGGGCGCGTGGAACTGACTTTCTCTGGAGACGTAACCCCATGAGCAATCGCATCACCGTAGTGCCGGCCGCTGGCCGTGCCGTGCCAGACCCGGAGGCGGGCGATCTGCTGCCTCTTGAAGGCCGTGAAGTGCTGGACAGCGCCTGGTGGCGCCGACGTCTGACCGACGGCGATATCACACTCAAAACCGCAAAAGCGGCTAAACCACAGGGAGCCAAATAATGGCGATCGGATTCAGCAACATCCCCGCGGACATTCGTGTACCGCTGTTCTATGCCGAAATGGACAACTCGGCCGCCAATAGCGCGACCTCGGCCATGCGCCGTCTGATCGTCGCTCAAGTCAATGACAACATCGCGCCGACCGAAGTCGGCAAACTGGTTTTGGTCTCCAGCGTCGCGCTGGCGAAAAGCATCGGCGGCCAAGGTTCGATGCTCGCCTCGATGTACGAGACCTTCCGCAAGGCTGACCCGATCGGCGAGATCTGGTGCCTGCCACTGCACAACGTTGAAGGCGCTATCGCCAAAGGTGTGTTGACCCTGACCGGCACCGCGACTCAGGCTGGCGTGCTTAACCTGTACGTCGGTGGTGTGCGTGTGCAAGCCACCGTGGTCAACGGTGCTACGGCGGCACAAGCGGCCACTGCGCTGGCGCAGAAAATCAACGCCACGGCTGATCTGCCTGTCAGCGCTGCGGCTGTCGAAGGTGTAGTGACCCTGTCCGCGAAATGGACCGGTGACAGCGGCAACGACATCAGCTTGCAATTCAATCGCCTGGGCAAGAGCAACGGCGAAGAAACCCCGGCTGGCCTGACCACCGCGATTACCGCCATGACCGGCGGCGTTGGTGTACCGGATCAGGTCGCTGCGGTCGCGGCGCTGGGCGATGAGCCGTTCGAATTCATCGCGCTGCCGTGGTCGGATCTGTCGACCCTCAACACCTGGCAAGCGGTCATGGATGACAGCACCGGTCGCTGGTCGTGGGCCAAGCAACTGTTCGGTCACGTCTACAGCGCCAAGCGCGGCACCGTTGGCACGCTGGTCGCCGCAGGCCAGGCCCGCAACGACCAGCACATGACCATTCAGGCGCTGGAGCCGGGCGTACCGCAACCGGTTTGGGTTCAAGCCGCCGCACTGGCCGCACGCACGTCGGTGTTCATCTCCGCCGACGCCAGCCGTCCGACCCAGAGCGGCAGCCTGCCGGGTGTCGATCCGGCGCCGGCGAGCGAACGTTTCACCCTGACCGAGCGTCAGTCGCTGCTCAACTACGGCATCGCCACCGCTTATTACGAAGGCGGTTACGTGCGCATCCAGCGTTCGATCACCACGTACCAGAAGAACGCTTACGGTCAGGCCGACAACTCCTACCTGGACAGCGAAACCATGCACCAGTCGGCGTTCATCGTGCGTCGTCTGCAAAGCGTGATCACCAGCAAATACGGTCGCCACAAACTGGCTTCCGACGGTACCCGTTTCGGCGCCGGCCAGCCGATCGTCACCCCGAGCACCATTCGCGGTGAGCTGATTGCCCAGTACGCCAAGCTCGAACTGGAAGGCCACGTCGAGAACGCCGAGCTGTTCGCCGAGCACCTGATCGTCGAGCGTGACGTGCAGGACCCGAGCCGCGTGAACGTGCTGTTCCCGCCGGATTACATCAACGGTCTGCGCGTGTTCGCACTGCTCAACCAATTCCGTCTGCAGTACGACGACGCGGCTTGATAACCGCGTTTAGCGTCAAGCATTCAGCCCACCTCGCGTGGGCTTTTTTATTGAAGGGAGTAACACCATGGGTCAACTGATTGCAGGCACCTGCTACGTCAAAGTCGACGGCGCGCAACTGACTATCAATGGCGGCTGCGAAGCCCCGCTGATGGCGGTCAAACGCGAAACCGTCGTACCCGGCTTCTACAAGGAAACCGACATCGCGCCGTCGTTCAAAGTGACCGCGCTGCACACCGCCGACTTCCCGCTGAAGAAGCTGATCGAAGGCACGGACATCACCGTCACCTGCGAATTCAGCAACGGCAAAGTCTACGTGCTGGCCGGTGCGTACCTGGTCGAAGAACCCGTTTCCAAGGGCGATGACGCCACCATCGAATTGAAATTCGAAGGCATCAAGGGGACCTGGCAATGAGCGGCGCCGTGAAGCTTCAAGTTGCGATCGAAGCTCACGGCGAGCCCCTGACCGAACTGTTCCTGAGCCGTCCGGCGCTGCCGTACAAGATCGACAAGAGCGAAGAGGTCAGCCTCGACATGGACGTCGCGGCCAAATACATCGCCGTGTGCGCCGGCATTCCGCCGTCGTCGGTCAACCAGTTGGATCTGGCTGACCTCAACGCGCTGAGTTGGGCCGTAGCGAGTTTTTTCATGAGTGCGGCGTCGGCGCCATCACCGACCTGATCGCCGTCGCCTATGACCTGGCCTGGTTCTGGAAGGTTGACCCCGAACAGATGATGGCCAGGCCACTGGATGTGCTCCGCGAATCGCTGGAGCACGCGCAACGGATCAACGCGATGCAGCAGGTGCAGTGATGGCAGACACAGATAGCAACCCCAAAACATCGGTGCTGATTACCGGCATCGATGAGTTGTCGCCCAAACTCGGCGCCCTGCGAGTGAAAGTCGATAGCTTCAAGAAAAACCTCGAACAGACCGGCCTCGGCAAACTGGACATCAGCGGGCTGTTCAAGGGCGGCAGCGTGATTACGCCGTTCGTGGACGGCATCAAGTCGGCGGCGGCGTTTCAGGGCAAATTGACCGAAGTCAGCGAGGCGGCGAAAACCGTCGACCTGCCCGCCGCACCGAAAGTGGCTGCGCAGAACATGAACGTGTTCAGTGCGGCGATGGATAAGGTCTCGGCTGCCGTGGATGCGGCGTTGGTGCCGGCAGTGGGGGCGTTGGTGGTCGGGCTGGAACCGATGCTGAACCAGGTCAGCAGCCTGCTCGCCGACAACCCGAAACTGGTCGAAGGCCTGGCGGCGGGGGCGATTGCCTTCTCTGCCATGCAAACCGCCGTTACCGGTATGACCCAGGTCATGGACGTCATGAGCATGGTGCTCAAGACCAATCCGATCATGTTGATCGCGATGGGCATCGCGTTGGCGGCCGGTTTGATTTATGCCAACTGGACGCCGATCAGCGCTTTTTTCAAGGGCATGTGGGAGGGCGTGAAAAACATCGGTGTGAGTGCGATGGCGACGTTGCGCTCGATCCTTGACTGGCGACCGCTGGATGCACTGGCGGCGCTGTGGTCCCCGATTGCGGGATTCTTCTCGGGCATCTGGGACAAGGTCAAAACCGTCACCGCGCCGGTGATCGACTTTTTCAAATCGGTGTTCTCGTGGACGCCCGCCGGCATGATCCTGGAAAACTGGGCGCCGCTGACCGGTCTGTTTTCGGCGATCTGGGAATTGCTCAAGGCCTTGAGTGTGCCGGTGATGGCGTTCCTCAAGGGGCTGTTCGACTGGACACCGTTGGGGATGATCATCAACAACTGGGGGGCGATCACCGGGTTCTTTGCCTCGATCTGGACGGCGCTGCAACCGGCGGCACAAGCCATCAAGGACTTCTTCGGCACGTTGTTCGACTATTCCCCTCTGGGGATGATCGTCAACAACTGGGGCAGTATCGTGGCCTTCTTCGAACCGGTCTGGGCCGCATTGCAAACTTCGGCTCAGCAGATCAAAAGCTTCTTCCAGAGCCTGTTCGAGTGGTCGCCGCTGGAACAGATTGCGACGTACTGGCAGCCGATCAGCGAAGTATTTTCGGCGCTGTGGGGTGTGGTGCAGGCGCTGGCTGCGCCGGTACTGGAGTTTCTGCACAACATGTTCGAATGGACGCCGCTGGGGCAGATCATCAAGAACTGGGGGCCGATCACCGAGTGGTTCGGCGAGTTGTGGCAAAAGCTGCAAACCGTCATTGCGCCGATCAAGGAGTTGTTCGACGGTGGTTTCGCCGGGTTGATCGCCAAGGTCACCGGCAAGGTCGAAACCTTGACTCAGGCGCAACAGCAGACCAATGCAGAAGGCAAGGGGGAACTGGCGCCGGCGTTCTTTGGCGCAAGCCCTCAAACGTCGTCCAACGGTGTGTTGCAGGGCGGTTCGCTGCCACAAACCTCCAGCGCCCTGATCCAGCAAAGCGCCGCCAACAACCGTACGCAACTCGAAGGCGGCCTGACCGTGCGCTTCGAAAATGCGCCGGCGGGGCTGCGCACCGATCAACCGCAAACCAATCAACCGGGCCTGGCGCTGTCTTCGCGCATTGGCTATCGCTCGCTGTCGGCAGGAGGTTCCAATGAACTGGCGTGACCGTTTGTTGCCGGCATCGTTTCGCGGTGTCGGGTTCTGGATCGATCAGGCGAAAACCCCGGTCGGTCGCAAAGGTCAGTTGCATGAGTATCCGCAGCGTGACCTGCCGTTTTTCGAGGATCTGGGTCAGCAGGCCAAGACCCACGATCTGACGGCGTTCATCATCGGCCCTGACTGCCTTGAGCAGCGTGACAAGCTGCTCAAGGCGCTGGAGGCGGGCAGCGGTGAGCTGGTGCACCCGTGGCTCGGCCGCCTGCAAGTCAAGGTCGGCGAATGCGACATGACCCACACCCGCCAGGACGGCGGGTTGGTGACTTTCGCGTTGAAGTTTTACCCCGATAAACCGCTGCCTTTTCCGACCGCCACCGTCAGCACCCAGAAAGTCTTGTTGTCGAAAGCCGACACGCTGCTGGGTTCGGCGGTAGCGCGCTTCGAACAGGCCATGACCTTGATCAAGGCTGCGCGGATCGGCATCGCCAATCTGCGCAACAGCCTCACCGGGGTGTACGAGGTGATCAAGGAACAGCTCAAACCGCTGATCGAGCAGTACAGGCAAATCACCGAACTGGTCAAAGCGGTCAAGGAATTGCCCAAGGAAGTGGCGGCCGAGTTCAAGGGCTTGCTTGGTGATATCAAAGAACTCAAGGAATTCGCGAAGGAAGGCTACCGTGGCGTGATTGCCGACGTGTCCCAACAACTCGAGGCCATCCGCAAGGCTGATGCGCCGAAGATCACCACCGGTAAGGACACCAACGCGGCGGCGCAAGCCATGGCCGATCTGGTGCAGGACACGCTGCTGGTGAAAGTGGCGCAATGGGTGGCGTCGATGCCGATAGCGACCCCTGCGGTGAAATTGTCATCGACACCGTCGGTGGCTCAGCAGGCGAATCAACCGGTGACCCGTCAGGAAGTACCGGTGACCGATGAGATGAAAGCGCTGCAGAAGGCAATCGGGGCGGCCATTGATCCGATGCTGGATAAGGCCGATCCCAAGCATCACCAGGCAATCAATGATGTGAAGGAAGCGCTGATTGCGCATCTCAAGGCTGTGGCGTCATCCGGTGTGCGACAGATCAGTAAATCGTTCCAGGAAAGCCTGCCGGCGCTGGTCGTGGCCTACAAGCAATTTGCCGATGCTACACGGGTGACTCAAGTGACTCAGAGCAATGCGATGAACCATCCGGGTTTTTCACCTAACGACGTGAACGTGTCCAGGGAGTAAGCCATGAGCGAGATGGATAACCGCGTCACGCTGACGGTCAATAACATGGAATACGGCGGCTGGAAAAGCGTGGAAATCAGCGCTGATCTGGAGCGCCAGTTCCGCACTTTCAAACTCGACATCACCTGGCAATGGCCAGGGCAGACGGTGGATCAGCGGATCAAACCGGGCGACCCGTGCGAAGTGAGAATCGGCCAGGATCTGGTGCTCACCGGTTACGTGTTCAAGGCACCGATTCGTTATGACGGCCGGCAGATCAGCCTGAGTATCGAGGGCAGTTCCAAGACTCAGGACCTGGTCGATTGCGCCGCCACCAACCGGCCCAATCAATGGCAGGAGCAACCGCTACTGAGCATCGTGCAGGCACTGGCGATGGAGTATTCGCTGATGGTCGTCAACGAAATCCCCGAGACCGCACGGTTGACCAAACACACGATCGTGCCGGGAGAAACAGTCTTTCAGTCGATCGACCGTTTGCTCTCGTTGTTGCGGGTGTTTTCCACCGATGACGAGCAGGGCCGGTTGGTGTTGGCCAAGCCTGGCAGTGGCGGGCGCGCTAGCGATGCGCTTGAGTTGGGCAAGAATATTTTGTCGGCCAATGCAGCGATGGATCAAAGCCAGGTGTTCTCCGAATACCGAGTGATCGGCCAGCAGAAAGGCTCGGACAACAAGAGCGGGGCGGCGGTCAGCGAAGTTGAATCCACGGCGGCCGACCTGACCTTCAAGCGGCGGCGTACCACGATTATTAACGAGGGCACGGCGCTGACTTTCGAGCTGGCCCAGCAACGGGCCCAATGGGAGAGCGCCACCCGCATGGGCCGCGCGCAGTCCACCACTTATCAAGTGCAGGGATGGCGCCAGTCCAACGGTGATCTGTGGCGTCATAACACGCTGGTGAAGGTCAAGGATCCGGTGCTCGATTTCGATGGCGACATGCTGATCTCCAAAGTGACGTATTCGCTGTCGGCGCAGGGCTCGGTGACGACCCTGCAAGTGGCGCCGCCGCATACCTTCGATCCTGATCCAATCCCCCCGAAAAAAACCTGAGCCTGACACCCGCCCCCACGTTTGTCCGTGTCGGGGCTGCTCTTTGAGGACAATTCATGAGCCTACTGACACGCCTGCTGGCGCGCGGCACTGTCGTGCTCGCCCATTCGGCATCCAAGCTGCAATCGCTGCAAATGCGCCTCACCGCTGGCGAAGTGAACGATGACATGGAGCACTTCGAACCTTACGGCTTTACCAGTAATCCACTGGCCGGCGCTGAAGGTGTTGTCACGTTTATCGGCGGTGACCGTTCACACGCCATCGCCCTGGTGATCGCCGACCGCCGTTATCGCCTGCAATCGCTGGCCTCCGGTGAAGTGGCGATCTACACCGACGAAGGCGACAAGATTCACTTCAAGCGTGGCCGGATCATCGATATCGAAACCGCCACCCTGAACATCCGCGCCACGACCGCTGTGAATTTCGATACGCCGGTGATCAACCAGACCGGCAAGATCGTTTCCAGCGGCGACCAACTGGCTGGCGGCATCAGCCAGATCAAACATGTGCACGTCGGTGTACAGGCCGGCAACGGCCAGACCGGTGCACCGGCAGGAGGCCAATGATGTTGATCAGCCAGAACCTCCACGCCGCGCTGACCCGCGCCGTGCTTATCAGCCTGTTCACCTGGCGCCGTGCCGCCGATGACGACGCCCTCGACGACGACGAACGTTACGGCTGGTGGGGCGACACATTTCCCACCGTCGCCGACGACCGCATCGGTTCGCGATTGTGGCTGTTGCGCCGGGTCAAGCTGACCCGCCAGACCCAGATGGACGCCGAATTCTATGCCCGCGAAGCCCTGCAATGGCTGATCGACGACGGCCATTGCAGCGCCATCGACATCATCAGCGAACGCCTCGACGCCCAGCGCCTGAACCTTCTCACGGTCCTGACCCTGGCCGACGGCGAACGTCTGGACATCAACCCCGATAACAGTTGGCAGGTGATCTATGCCGTTTGAAACCCCTTCGCTGCCGGTGCTGATCAAGCGCACCCAAAGCGACCTGGCCGGCGATTCGCTGCGCCAGTCCGATGCGCAAGTGCTGGCCCGCACCTTAGGCGGCGCGGCTTATGGTCTGTACGGTTACCTTGACTGGATTGCCGAGCAGATCCTGCCGGACAAGGCCGATGAATCGACCCTGGAACGCATCGCCGCATTGCGTCTGAACCAACCGCGCAAACCCGCGCAAGTGGCCACCGGCAGCGTCAGTTTTACCGCCACCGCCGGTGCTGTTCTGGATGTCGACACGTTGCTGCAAGCGAGCGATGGCCGCACCTACAAAGTCACCACCGCACGCACCACCGTCAATGGCAGCAACACCACTACCATCGCGGCGTTGGATGCCGGCAGCCTCGGTAATGCCGACGCCGGTCTGGCGCTGACGCCGGTGCAACCGATTGCCGGCGTGGTCGGCAACAGTTTCGTGGTGCTGGCGCCGGGTCTCAGCGGCGGCGTGGCGCGGGAAAGTCTGGAGTCGCTGCGCTCGCGGGTGATTCGCTCTTACCGCGTGATTCCCCATGGCGGCTCGGCCAGTGACTACGAGACGTGGGCGCTGGAAGTGCCGGGCGTAACGCGCGCCTGGTGTCGTGGCGGCCTGCTCGGGCCAGGCACAGTGACGGTGTTCATCATGCGTGATGAAGACCCGCAACCGGTGCCCAACGATGAGCAACTGGCCGAGGTTCAGGACTACATCGAACCGCTGCGTCCGGTGACCGCCGAGGTCCATGTGCAGCGACCGATCCAGGTGCCGGTGGTCTATCGCTTCAAAAGCGTCAACCCGGACACCACCGCTGTGCGTGCCGCCGTTGAAGCGCAATTGCGCGACCTGCACAACCGTGAGGCCGACTTGGGCGTGCCGCTGCTGATCAGCCATATCCGCGAAGCCATCAGCAGTGCCGGCGGTGAATACGATCACACGTTGACCGCACCGGCCGCTGATGTACCGGCCGGTCAAAGCGAATTGCTGACCTTCGGAGGTTGCGTATGGGGGGCATAAGAACCGCCGCGCAATATCAGGCGCAACTGCGCGCCCTGCTGCCGAGCGGCCCGGCATGGGACCCGGAGCATGTGCCGGAACTCGAAGAAGTGCTGCAAGGCGTCGCCGTCGAACTGGCCCGCCTCGACGCCCGCGCCGCCGACCTGCTCAACGAGATGGACCCGGCAGGCGTCAGCGAACTGGTGCCGGACTGGGAGCGGGTGATGGACCTGCCCGACCCGTGCCTGGGCGCCACGCCACTGTTCGACGACCGCCGCCTCGCCGTGCGCCGCCGCTTGCTCGCGGTCGGCAGCCAGGCCGTCGGCTACTACCTCGAAATCGCCAAAAGCCAGGGCTACCCCAACGCCAGCATCACCGAACACGAAGCCCCCCGCATGGGCCGTGCGCGTTTTGGCGCGGCGCATTGGGGCACTTGGGAAGCGCAGTTCATGTGGACGCTCAACACCGGCGGACGGCTGTTGCTCGGCCGGCGATTCGGCGCGAGCTACTGGGGCGAGCGCTTCGGCGTGAACCCGGGCTCGGCACTGGAATGCCTGATCCACCGCAGCGCACCGGCGCATACCAAGGTGCACATTAATTATGACTAGGGAGGAATGAGGGGATGGATTATCCGAAAAGCATGCCCGGTGTCGGTTTGGTCAACAGTCGTTTTGTCGATGAAAATCCCGTCACCGGAACCCCCGGATCGCTGATTCCTGCGGAGTGGGGCAATGCCCTTACCGAAGAGGTGCTGGCAGTTATCAAAGCGGCGGGTATCGAACCGACCGAAGGCTTGAACACCCAACTGCTCGAGGCCATCCGTGGCAAAAAGCTGTTTGAAACGCCGCCACAATTCGATGTCAGTCAGAAAGTCGCGACGACGGAGTTTGTGCAGCGCGCACTCGGCAGTCTGGCGGGGCAGACCAATTACGTGGGTGATGTTTCGTTGACGGTCGCTGACGTCGGCAAACTCTCGATCTTCACCAGCCCAGGTACGGTGACCCTGCCGGAATGGTCAACTGTGCCTGCGGGAGGCTTGGTGTCGCTGGTCGCAGGTTCCGGTGGTTTGAACGTGAAAGTCAGGAGTGGCGAGAGTCTGGGCACCGCCAGCGCTGGTGCACCGGATAACACGTTGTCATTTGTCGGTGGCAGCTACGTTACTTTTCGCCGGCTTCTGCTCGGTGGTGGCTGGGGCCTGGATTCTGGTGATGGTGCGCTCAAGTACTCGCCAGCGTTTACCGCTTCCTTGAACACTGCAGGCGGTTATCAGCGTTTGCCCAGTGGCCTGATCCTGCAATGGGGAATGGCCACGGGCGGCGCACTCAGCGAAACCATTACCTATCCGATTGCCTTTCCCAAAAGCGTGCTCTTCCTGTCGGGCGGCGATATTTCGCCAGGATTCGCTGATCTGCGCTTCTCTCTGTTCAGACTCTCGCAAAGCCAGTTTCAGCGCTTCTCCAATGCTGACCCTGGCGGCTGGAACTGGTTCGCCATCGGCTTCTGAAATCAACGGTGAATGAAATGAAGTACATTGATTTTGATGCCCAGGGCGAACTGCTCGGGCGCTATGACTCGGCGATTCACACGCAGATGCCTGCCACTGCTGTAGAAATCTCCGATGAGCTGTTCCTGCGCACGATCGAGGAACGCGATGGCATCTGGAAGTGGACCGACGGCAAGGTCACCAAACATGCATTGCCCAACGCATCGCTGCTGGTTGAAAGCGAACAGCGAGCATCTGCCCTGGCTCGGCGTGACGAGCTGCTGGCTGAAGCCGATCAGCAGACCGTCGGTATGGCCGACGCCTACATTGCAGGATTGCTGGATGCCGAAGACATGCAGCGGTTCAAGGCGTATGCCTCCTACAAACTGGCGCTCAACAAGATCGACAGGCAGCCAGGTTATCCGCAGAACGTCGACTGGCCAGTGCTGCCGGCTTGATGCTCTTTCTGACATGAAGCCTGCAAAACAGCTTCGTAAACAGTCACCCAGAATAACGGGAGGTCCCCGCGTGGATTATCCAAACAGTGTGCCCAGCGCCGGATTGGTGAATGGGAAGTTCGTTGATGAAAACCTGATGACCGGAACGCCCGGATCGCTGATTCCGGCGGATTGGGGGAATGGGGTCACGCAGGAAATTCTCAACGTAATCAATGCCGGGGGGCTAACCCCCGACGAGAAAAAATACGATCAGTTGTTGCAGGCGATTCAATCGGTGACGGCCAAGGGCTGGAATCAGGATCTGGCGTTGCCGCTCTCGGCTTTGCCTTTGCCAACCGTTGCCACGGCGGATGCCCGGTTAACCATCACGCCAGCCGCCGTATCGAGCAGTGGCGGGCGAGTGTCCGTACCGGCGGGCGTATACGTCAGCCTTGGTCAGGAAGTGGTGGCGGGTCAGTTGGGGCGTTCACGTACTTTCACTACCCAGGCCTGGAGCAGTGCAGACCTGCTGCCCAGCTCGAGCTACTTCTTGCGGGCGCAGGTGGTGGGTGGTGTGCTGAGTTTCTATACCCAGCGCGGTACGATTTACGACGTGACACCCGAGACGCTGAAAGGTGTGGCCAACGGCGCTGCCGGCGGCGGTTTTCAGAGTTCGGTGTTGGACATGTGTCTGGCCTGGGTCGTCACCGGCGCGCCAGGCTCCATGCCGACAGTGCGTGCGATTTACAACCGTGCACGCTTGACCTGGACTCAGACCGTCAACGGCACGGGTGCAGTGTTTCTGCCCCTAGACCCGCATGCGCGTGCTGCGCGGCTTGTGGTAGGCAATCCGACGCCGTCATCGACAGCCGTAACGAGCGTCGCGTTTCCGGCGACTGGATGGGCCGGGGGCAACTATAGCTATCTGTCACCGGTATCGACGGGTGTATCCAATAATGCGGGAGGCTGGAACCCGGCTACTGTGCAACCGTGCGTGATATTCACCAACAACATCGTCTACGACGTCACGGTCTCGACGCTGACCGCCAGTTTTGATCATGCCAATTTGCGCTCGCTCTGGCAGTCCTATCAGGCTGAGCACAATCTGGGGCAGTCCAATGCTGACAGTGATGAATTGCTACTCAGCATGGGGATCAAGAGCCATCCGCTAACCGACTATACCGCCGGCATCGCGATCAATTTCGGGGACGCTGTGAACGTCCAATTGCAGTGGGAACTGATTCGATGATCGTCATTCAGGAACTCCATCAGATTGACGGCGAGTTGCGCCTTCCTCAACCCTCCGCTGCCCATGACTGGGACGGTGAGAAATGGGTATTGAACGACGATAAACAGGCTGCGCTGGACATGCAGGAAGCTGAACGCTTGTGTGCCAAAGTCGACGCCGCCGCTGACGGCGCCCGTACCGCTCTGGCTGGTGACCCGCTCAAAGCCATGGAGTACGCCCAGGCTGCCGCCGATGCTCAGGCCTATCAGGACGCCGGTTACCCGAAAAAGGAAGTGCCGCTGTCGGTCGCTGCGTGGGTTGCCAAAGGACGCAGCGCCAAACAGGCCACCGAGCAGATTTTGAGCAAGGCCTATCAACTGACCGACCATCTGCTGGCGCTGCGTACGCTGCGCCTGAAGGCCAAAGCGCAAATTCGCGCGCAGGCTGCCAAGGGCAACATGGATCTGGCGCGTAGCGCTGGTGACGAAGCTTTGATCGCCATTCGCGAATCGGCCAGCGGCCTTTCCAGCTAAGCCTAAAGCCTTCTTTCAGCGTCACCCAAGCCCACTTCGTTGTGGGCTTTTATTTTCTGAAAACAGAGCGTGAACAGGTAGGCGAAGATCGCTTTGCCGATGCCAGTCATTTGTGACTTCAAAGGAACGAATATTCTATGGATTATCCAAAAAGTGTCCCCAGCGCCGGGCTGGTGGATGGCAAGTTTGTTGATGAAGACCCGCTGAGCGGCAAACCGGGATCGTTGATTCCGGCGAGTTGGGGCAATGGCGTCACCCAGGAAATTCTGGGGGTTGTACAAGCAGGTGGGTTGACGCCGAGTGAAGTGTCCAACACGCAATTGCTGGGTGCACTTCGCAGTACTCAGTTGTTCAAGACTGCCGCGCCTTTCGATGTCAGTCGTTCGGCGGCGACATGCGAATTTGTCCAGCGGGCGCTTGGCAATTATGCGGGGGCGCGCGACATCACGGTCACTACGCAACTGACTCTCGCTGATCTGGGCTGGTCGTTGGGTCTGGGCGGTAATTCGCCATACACCGTGACCTTGCCGAACATCGACACGGTTCCAATTGGCGCAGCCATCGCACTTCATTGCCGCAGCAACGCTCCCGTCACCATTACTCACCCTGGCGCAGCAAAAATAAGCCCGCAAGGGGCTTTATTGAATTCGATTGTGATCAACAGTGGCGAGAGCGCCACCCTCGTCAGGGAAAGTGGAGCCTGGGCTGTTCACGGGACGGCGAGCCTTAAATATGCCGCGCTGTTTTCCGGTTTGGTGGGTAATCCCGGATATCAGAAGCACGCCAGTGGAAACATTGATCAATGGGGATTCGGCACTACAGATGCCAACGGGGAAATTTGGGTCAATTTTCCTATTGCCTTCCCGAATACTTTTTTCTCGTGTGTCGCCTGCCATGTCGGCGGTGATGGCGCCATGGTGATTGTCGTCGGCGGCACCGCCACCAAACTAGGTGTTCGCTTGAAAGTGCGCAACGCGATCAATCAGGTCGCGGCTGGTTGGACCGTGTTTTATTTTGCCAAGGGATATTAAATGAATACATTCAACGTTTTGTTCAGCGCCAGTACCCGAGGGGTATATGTACCGGGTATCAACTCATCGGACATTCCGGACGACGTCATTGAAATTCCTCAGGCCTATTGGATCTCGCTGCTCCAGCAATTGGCGGTCACTTCCAAAGTCATTGGCGTGCATGTGGAAACCGGTTATCCGGTCGCGATCGATCCGCCACCGCCTTCGGTAGAAAAGGCGGCAGAGGCAGAGCGCGATTGGCGTACCTCACAACTGGCGGCCACCGATGGCTTGGTCGTGCGCGATCGCGATGAATTGGAGGACGGCGGTGGCACCACGTTGACCACCGGTCAATATGCCGAACTGCAAACCTATCGGCGCGAGTTGCGCGACTGGCCGCAAGGCTCTTATTTCCCGTTGAGCGAGCATCGTCCAGTAGCGCCGCGGTGGTTGGTAACGGCACTGTGAGTCCACTTTATTCCACGAGGATGCGGGCGCGGAAAACTCCGGAAAGAAATGGCTGGCACGCGTGGGCCATCGGCCATGGTTCAATCGCAGGACATCCAGGGAGGATCAAGCATTATGCAAATAACTGAAAGCAACCTTATCGACATCATGCCCAACGCCCGCTCCCAAGCGGGCGTTTTTGTTTCTGCACTCAACAGCGCCGTGGCGCGCCGTCATATCGACTCGCCCAAACGCGTCGCGGCGTTCCTTGCGCAAGTCGGTCACGAGTCCGGGCAATTGCGCTATGTGCGCGAACTGGGCAACAACCAATACCTGAGCAAATACGACACCGGCACGCTCGCCCTGCGTCTGGGCAACACACCTGAGGCTGACGGCGACGGGCAAAAATACCGAGGACGCGGGTTGATTCAGATTACCGGCCGTTCGAATTACCGTCAGTGCAGCCTCGGCCTGTTCGGCGATGAACGTCTGTTGTCCCTGCCCGAACTGCTCGAACAGCCACAATGGGCCGTCGAGTCTGCGGCATGGTTCTGGGAACAGAACGGCTTGAACGAACTGGCCGATCGCGACCAGTTCAACACCATCACCCGGCGCATCAACGGCGGGTTGAACGGCCTGCAGGATCGCTTGGAAATCTGGGCGCGGGCGAGGGCGGTGCTATGCCAATCCCCTGGCGAGTGATTGGCGTTGTTTTGCTCGCCGCCGGGGCGGCGGCGCTGGCCTGGCAGTTTCAGGACTGGCGTTACGGTCGGCAGTTGGCCGAGCAGGCTCGGTTAAACGCCGAAACGCTCAATCAACAGACCACGGCCGCCGCCACCGCACAACAGGCCGAACAGGATAAACGTCTGGCGCTGGAGCAACGCCTTGCGGCCAGTGAACAAACCCACTATCGAGCCATGAGCGATGCCCAACGTGATCAGGATCGCCTGCGCGATCGTCTTGCCACTGCTGATCTGCGCCTGTCAGTCCTCATCGACGCCGGCGATGCTGCCCAAGGCTGCGGGGTGCCAGCCACCGCCGGCACCGGCGGCGTGGATCATGCAACCGTACGCGCCCGACTTGACCCGGCGCATGCTCAACGAATTGTCGCCATCACCGACACCGGCGACCGCGGACTGATTGCCTTGCAGGCCTGTCAGGCCTATGTCAGAGCATTGGCGCCTGAACATTTTGAATGAGTCTGTGTATTGAAAGCGCAACCGGCTCGTGTACGGTGGTACGCATTCCACACGATCCGGAGAGCACCTTGAAAGAGATCACTCAATTGGCCGCCGAGCTGGGCCGACGTCTGCAAGTGCTCAATGCCCACGTCACCACGGCCGAATCCTGCACCGGCGGCGGCATCGCCGAAGCCATCACACGGATACCGGGCAGCTCGGCGTGGTTCGAGGCCGGCTATGTGACCTACTCCAATCGCCAGAAAACCCGGCAACTGAATGTGCCGGCCGAGTTGTTCGAAACGGTGGGTGCGGTCAGTCGTGAAGTGGTTGAGGCCATGGTGTGCGGCGCCCAGGACAAAAGCCTGGCGCGGTTCGCCGTGGCCGTCAGCGGTGTGGCCGGCCCCGACGGTGGTACACCGAACAAGCCTGTGGGCACGGTGTGGCTGGCGTGGGGCGTCGGCGACGCGGTTTGCTGCGAGGTTCAGCACTTTGCCGGTAACCGCGATGAAGTCCGCCGACAAACGGTGAAGGCCGCGCTAGAGGGGCTCCTGCGACTAGCGGCAAGAGAAATCGAAAATCAGGGGTAGGCGATCCACGAACGCTGTGGAATAATACTGGCTACTTATACAGGTGTTGGCCGTCAGGCCTTATTGATTACGTGAGGACTTTAATGGACGACAACAAGAAGAAAGCCTTGGCTGCGGCCCTGGGTCAGATCGAACGTCAATTCGGCAAGGGTGCCGTAATGCGTATGGGCGATCAGGACCGTCAGGCGATCCCATCCATCTCCACTGGCTCTCTGGGTCTGGACATTGCACTCGGCATTGGCGGCCTGCCAAAAGGCCGTATCGTTGAAATCTACGGTCCTGAATCTTCCGGTAAAACCACACTGACGCTGTCCGTGATCGCCCAGGCTCAAAAAGCCGGCGCGACCTGCGCATTCGTCGACGCCGAACACGCACTCGACCCTGAGTACGCCGGCAAACTGGGCGTCAATGTCGACGACCTGCTGGTTTCCCAGCCGGACACCGGCGAACAGGCCCTGGAAATCACCGACATGCTGGTGCGCTCCAACGCTGTTGACGTGATCATCGTCGACTCCGTGGCGGCATTGGTGCCTAAGGCTGAAATCGAAGGCGAAATGGGCGACATGCACGTCGGCCTGCAAGCCCGTTTGATGTCGCAGGCGCTGCGTAAAATCACCGGTAACATCAAGAACGCCAACTGCCTGGTCATCTTCATCAACCAGATCCGTATGAAGATCGGCGTGATGTTTGGTAGCCCGGAAACCACCACCGGTGGTAATGCGTTGAAGTTCTACGCATCGGTCCGTCTCGACATCCGCCGTACTGGTGCAGTGAAAGAAGGCGACGAAGTGGTGGGTAGCGAAACCCGCGTCAAGGTTGTGAAGAACAAGGTGGCTTCGCCGTTCCGTCAGGCCGAGTTCCAGATTCTTTACGGCAAGGGCATCTACCTCAATGGCGAGATGATCGACCTGGGTGTGCTGCACGGTTTCGTCGAAAAGTCTGGCGCCTGGTATGCCTATGAAGGCACCAAGATCGGTCAGGGCAAGGCCAACTCGGCCAAGTTCCTCGCGGACAATCCTGAAATCGCCACCAAGCTCGAGAAACAACTGCGTGACAAGCTGCTGGCCCCCGTAGCAGACGTCAAGGCTTCGCTGGCCAAGGACAAGGTTGACGATATGGCCGAGGCCGATGTCGACGTTTGAAGCCTTTGAATGACACTTGTACTCGATACCCTCGTCGCGGTGCGGCGAACCGCCATGGACCTGCTCGCACGTCGTGAGCACGGTCGAGTCGAGCTGACGCGTAAACTGCGTCAGCGCGGCGCTCCGGCGGAGATGATCGAAACAGCCCTGGACCGTTTGACGGAAGAAGGGCTGCTTTCGGAGTCTCGTTACCTTGAAAGCTTTGTTTCCTACCGCGCCCGTTCCGGTTATGGCCCTCTGCGAATCCGTGAGGAACTGAGCCAGCGCGGTTTGCAACGTGCCGATATCGAACTCGCCTTACGCGAAAGTGGTATCAGTTGGCAGGAACAACTTCGGGACACGTGGCAGCGAAAGTTCTCCGGGCATCTGCCGATTGATGCCAAAGAGCGGGCCAAACAAGGTCGGTTCCTGGCGTATCGGGGCTTCTCGATGGAGATGATCAACCGCTTGTTCAGCGGCAGAGGGATGGACGATTAAAACGGTTAAATAAAAACGGCCCGCTATGAAAATAGCGGGCCGTTTTTTTTTCCTTCAAATTACCTTCGAAGGCTCTCGGTTGCGTTGCGCGGTTTGTGGTTTGGAATGGGCCCAGTTTTCCGGCAAGTTGATGTAGTCCACCAGCTCCCTTAAGCGTCCGTGATTGCGGGCATTGAAGGCGAATGCCAATCGCGTCAGGTGGCTGAACTGTGCCTCGTCGTGTTCCTCACCATTGTAAGTGTGTTGATGGAACTGGTCGCTCAAACACAAATCGGCAAAGGCTTCCTGCAGATGCGCCAGTGCCTGATCGCTGAGCTTGTGGTTCATGCGGATCACGAATTGGCGCTTGAGCCAGCGGCTGGAGTGGAAGTTGCTGTAAAACTGGTTGATCTCTTCTACTGCCTCCTCGACGGAGTAGACGAGCCGCATCAGTTTCATGTCGGTCGACAGGATGTAGTGGTTGTCCGCCAGTTGCTGGTGGATGAAATCCATCGCACCCTGCCAGAAGGTGCCCCCTGGTGCATCCAGCAGTATCACCGGTACCAGTGGGCTTTTACCGGTCTGAATCAGCGTCAGCACTTCCAGTGCTTCATCCAGCGTGCCGAAGCCGCCAGGGCAAAGCACCAGTGCATCGGCTTCCTTGACGAAGAAAAGCTTTCGGGTGAAGAAGAAGTGGAAGGGCAACAGATTGCCGGTGCCGCCCACGGTGGGATTGGCATGCTGCTCGAAGGGCAGGTTGATGTTGAAGCCCAGGCTGTGATCGCGACCTGCCCCCTCATGCGCGGCGGCCATGATGCCGCCACCTGCCCCGGTGATGACCATCATTTCCGAGCGCACCAGCGCTGCACCGAGTTCCCGGGCCATGGCGTACAGGGGATGCTCGACCGGCGTGCGCGCCGAGCCGAAGACGGTGACTTTACGTCGGCCCTTGAATTGCTCCAGCACCCGAAACGCCTCCTCCAGCTCGCGCAGGGCTTGCAGGGTGATCTTGGCATTCCATCGATTGTGATCTTCCTGAGCCATACGCAGCACGGTCAGGATCATGTCGCGATAGATAGGGATATTGGGGCTATTGGGTGAAACGCGGTTGAGTTGTTCTTCGACCTTGATGACGAGGTCAGGGCCGCTTTCCTGAAAATGACGGCTTAAGAGGTCATTCGGTTGGTAAGGCATTCAACGTCTCCTTCTGCACAGAGCTTGTGGCCCTGACGAGCGGCGTCAGTGCCGCGCTGCAAAAACACACAGTCGGCAGTTCCTTTTCTGCCGTTAACAAGTGATCGGGAATACTCTGAATCTAGACCCTTGTGCGCGATTGCGCCGACTCGATCATTGCGCCGCACGTCCAGACTGGCAATCGCTGATTGATTTTTACGCGATGACAGCACCGCTCGTCCGAACGTGCGCCGAGCGGCAAACCCTCTGATTAACTGATTTACAGGCACCGTACGACAACGTTGCGTCAACGACAGTACGCAAGGTGCGCGCTATTGAAGGATTTGCGGTTGGCAAGGAGGCGGGACATATGCCCAGAGTGATTCTGGAAATCGATACGCAGCTGTATCGGATGTTGAAAGCATCGGCCGAGACCCATCAAGTCAGTCTCGAAGATGAATGTTGCCGGCGGTTGGCGGGAGGAGAGCGCCGTTCACACTATTTACAGGCCTTGCTGGCTGAGCTACGCGCCGAGGATGAACAGCGGCGCGCCAATTCGCGATGATTACTTCTTTTTCGCCGGTGCGGCTTTCGGGCAATCCGATTCCTGGTAACTGGCGGAGCCGATCGCTTTGTTGGTTTTCACTTCGGTGAAGTCGTAACGCATGATCGCGCCCTTGGCCATCAGCTTGCGGTACGACGGGTTGTTGCAAACCGAGGCGCCCAGCTGGAAATATACGGCTTTGGGATCAGCGCGCATTTTCTCGGCGTGGCTCTTTTGCACGCTCAGGTGGTTGATCAACTGCGTGCCTTCAACGGTGTAGCCCTGATCAAGAATGTCTTCATTGATGGCCCGTGGCGTACCGACGCTGCTTTGAGCGGCGACGTTGCGCAGCTCTCTGTTCAGATTCTGCTCACTCAAGGACGCCGCCTGAGCGGTGAAGGACGACGCCAGCACAATGGCAGCGGTGGGAACGATAAGGCGCAGCATGAAACTCTCCTGATTCGGTGACTGGTGGTTCGACCAGCCACGGGGCTGTGCGTTCAGTGGCGGCGAATTATAGGGGAGCCGGTCTGGACGGTACAGGCTTGTGCCCGCCGCTCTGGTAAACTGCCGGCCTTTATTGCCCTGCCGAGTGTTGTTCGTGTCGAGTTTCCCTGTCTGCCGGTCGTCCCCGCGATGAATCATGCCCCCAACGCTGTAGCCCGCCTGCGCGATGAGCGCGAGGACGCGGGCATCAAGCCGATTCAGGCGCGAGGTTTTCGCTCCGAGCGGTGCCGCGACTGCCGGGTGATCATCAGTCATTGCCTGTGCGCCTGGCGGCCAAGCGTCGAAACCCGTTCCGGTGTCTGCCTGATCATGACCGGCAAGGAAGTGTTCAAACCGAGCAACACCGGTTGGCTGATAGCTGATGTGGTCAGCGATAACCATGCGTTCATCTGGTCGCGCACCGAGCCGGACCCGCAGATGTTGGCGCTGCTCAACGATCCGCAATGGCAGCCGTATCTGGTGTTTCCCGGCGAATACGTCGAGCCATCGCGAGTGACCAATACCGTCGCGGCTGATGGCAGCAAGCGGCCGCTGTTCATTTTGCTCGACGCAACCTGGACCGAGGCGCGGAAAATCTTTCGCAAGAGTCCGTACTTCGATCGCCTGCCGATTCTCAGTCTGTTGCCCGACAAACTCTCGCGCTACCGCTTGCGCCGCTCAACCCGAAGCGAGCACCTGTGCACCGCCGAAGTGGCGGCGTTGTGCCTTGAGCTGGCCGGCGATACGGACGCCGCTTCGGCGCTGGACGCCTATTTCGATGTGTTCAGCCAGCATTACCTCGGTGCCAAACAGCAATTGGACGTGAACGAATCAACCCCGGCCCACGCCGAGCTGCAACCCTTTATACGAAAGCCGCAAGCAGCGTTGGCCCAATAGTGGCCCATACTGTACAGCGCGCTGGCCGTGCTGCTTGACCGCCCAGTCTTCGCTGGGCATGCTTGGCGCCGATTAGGGTGCGGCCAAGGTTTGAAACGCCGTGTTTGCAAGTGATTGGCGTTGAACGTGCCCCTGTGGATACCGCTACAAAGCGGCATCTTGAGTTGCTTTGGCCAGACCCGAATGCACCGGGCCGGCCATCAAAAACAGGATCATTTGAAAAATGGCCACATACGACATCCTGATTGCCGATGATCACCCCCTCTTTCGTAGCGCACTGCATCAAGCGATTACGCTGGGCCTTGGCCCGGATGTGCGCCTGGTGGAAGTGGCGAGCATCGCCGAACTGGAAACGCGTCTGACTGAAAAGTCTGACTGGGATCTGGTCCTGCTGGACCTGAACATGCCCGGCGCTTTCGGATTTTCCGGGTTGGTGATGTTGCGCGGCCAATACCCGCAGATTCCGGTGGTGATGGTTTCGGCGCAGGAAGAAGCATCTGTGATGGTTAAGTCCCGCGAGTTTGGCGCCAGTGGCTTTATTCCCAAGTCCAGTGGCCTGAGCGTGATTCAGGAGGCCGTGCGCAAAGTGCTCGATGGCGACGTGTTCTGGCCACCGCAAGCGTTCGAGGCGGTCAGCGTTTCGGCTGAGGCCAAGGCCGCCAGCGATGGCCTTGCCAGCCTGACGCCGCAGCAATTTCGCGTATTGACGATGGTCTGCGAAGGGTTGCTGAACAAGCAGATTGCCTACGAGCTGAGCGTGTCGGAAGCGACCATCAAGGCCCACGTCACGGCAATCTTTCGCAAGTTGAATGTGCGCACTCGCACGCAGGCTGCTTTGCTTCTGCAACAACTTGAGTCAATTGCGAGCCAATAATGACTGGCGTCTTCACGCTTTTTTGACTGTCGTTGATCTAGCTTTCCCACTCCTTTTTGGTTGGTTTCTACTTTATGTCACCTTTCAAGGGCCAGACTGGCCTGAAACGCATCCTCAACGCTTCCGGTTACTCGCTCGATGGCCTGCGCGCGGCCTTCACGGGCGAAGCGGCGTTCCGTCAATTGGTGCTGCTCAATGTGGTGCTGATTCCGTTGACGTTCTTCCTCAATGTCAGCCGGGTTGAGCGGGCGCTATTGATCGCTGTGTGCCTGTTGGCGCTGATCGTCGAGTTGCTGAACTCGGCAGTGGAAGCGGCCATCGACCGCATCTCGCTGGAATTGCACCCACTGTCCAAGAACGCCAAGGACATGGGCAGCGCGGCGCAATTCGTTGCGCTGAGCATGATCGCCCTGGTGTGGGCCGTGATTCTGCTTTAAGCGATGGTTGGCAAGACGATCTCGTCGCTGCGCTGCACCCCGGCGGTGAAAGCGCGGCACAGTTCGAGAAACTCGCGCATGGCCGACGTCTGGTATTTCTGTTTGTGCCAGATGAAGTAGAACTGTCGCGCCAGATCCAGATCTGGCGTTTCCACCGCCACCAGACTGCCGCGGCGGAAGGCATCGCGTAGCGCCAGTCGCGAGATGCAGCCAATCCCCAATCCTGATTCCACTGCACGTTTGATCGCTTCGGTGTGCTCCAGCTCCAGCCGGATGTTCAACGCACTGCGATGGTGACGCATGGCCTGATCGAAGGTCAGGCGCGTGCCGGAGCCTTGTTCACGCAGAATCCATGCCTCATGGGTCAACTCTTCCATGGTCGCGCTGCCGCGTTTGGCCAGCGGATGCTGCGGGGCGCAGAACACCACCAGCTCATCCTCGACCCAGCTCTGCACTTCGATGTCCGGGTGGTTGCAATCACCTTCGATTAGACCCAGATCAATTTCGTAGTGGGCCACCTGGTGCACGATATTGGCTGTGTTCTGTACATGCAGCTTTACCTGGCTTTCCGGGTGGCGCTGCATGAAGCCGCCGATCAGCAGGGTCGCCAGATAATTGCCGATGGTCAGCGTCGCGCCGACGGAGAGCGAGCCGAAACCGGATTTGCCGTTGAGCAGGTCTTCGATTTCCTTGGCCTGATCGAGCAGCGCCACTGCTTGTGGCAACAGCTGTTTGCCGAGGGCATTGAGGCTCAGCCGTTTGCCGGCACGGTCGAACAGCTGGCAGCTGGACTGGCGCTCAAGCTCGGTAATAGAGGTGCTGGCCGCCGATTGCGAGAGGTTAAGCAGACCCGCAGCACGGGATACGCTTTCCTGCTGGGCGACGGCGACGAAGACTTGCAGTTGACGGAGAGTAAATCGCATATCGATATAACCGATAACCCTTATCTTAATAATCCAGTTAACAGATATTGTCGGCGCTATTAGAATGCGATGCAATTGCGCACCATCGGCATTTATCCAGCCTAGAGCAAGCGCAGAGCCAATATCCAGGAGTCAAACGTACATGAGCAACATGAACCACGAGCGTGTCCTCAGTGTTCATCACTGGAACGATACCCTGTTCAGCTTCAAGTGCACCCGCGATCCGGGCCTGCGCTTCGAGAACGGGCAGTTCGTGATGATCGGCCTGCAACAGCCAAACGGCCGCCCGCTTATGCGCGCTTACTCGATTGCCAGCCCGAACTGGGAAGAGCATCTGGAGTTCTTCAGCATCAAGGTGCCAGATGGCCCGCTGACCTCGCAGTTGCAGCACCTGAAGGAAGGCGACGAGATCATCATCAGCAAAAAGCCTACGGGCACGCTGGTACTGGACGATCTGAAACCTGGCAAACACCTTTACCTGCTCAGCACCGGTACTGGTCTGGCACCGTTCATGAGCGTGATTCAGGATCCGGAAACCTACGAGCGTTTCGAAAAAGTCATCCTGTGCCACGGCGTGCGCTACGTGAACGAAGTCGCTTACCGCGAATTCATCACCGAGCACCTGCCGCAGAACGAATTCTTCGGTGAAGCGCTGCGCGACAAGCTGATTTACTACCCGACCGTCACTCGCGAGCCGTTCGAGAACGAAGGTCGTCTGACCGACCTGATGCGCAGCGGCAAACTGTTCAGCGACATCGGCCTGCCACCGATCAACCCGCAGGACGACCGCGCCATGTTGTGCGGTAGCCCAAGCATGCTCGACGAGACCAGCGAAGTACTCAACAGCTTCGGCCTGACCGTGTCGCCGCGTATGCGCGAGCCGGGCGACTACCTGATCGAGCGTGCGTTCGTCGAGAAGTAAGCACCGCAAAACCCGTGGGAGATTCTATGGTTCATGCCTAGCCCCTAAACCGCTTTAGGGGAGTATTCGCTCTGGTTTTTCAACAGAGCAAATACCACCCGGGCAAGCT